>JAAYFZ010000349.1 GCA_012727965.1 Clostridiaceae bacterium | reverse complement strand
GGTCACAACATTGGAAAAATCGATCTCGCCTGCCTCATTCATCTTGATCAGCTCTTTATACATGCCTATCGGTGTGCTGCCTGTCGCCAGACCTATAACGCTATCCGGCTTGAGCAGCAGCTGTGCCGCCATATATCTGGCCGCGGCCTTGCTCATCTCTTCATAAGTAGCATAAGACTGAATTCTCATAGTACCTCCTTGTACTGTTGACGGTAGTACTGCTTTGACAGCAGCAGCAATGCTTGCTTTGTAGTCCATTCTTGATTTTATGCCAAACCGGTGCCCGGTGCAATAATTGCCTGCATCAATTTGAATGTTTTTTGAGCTACGCTTGAACTACACCACCAATAATTACCTTCTGCAGAGCAAGCTGATCGTCTATTATCAGCAGATCGGCACTCTTACCAATCGTAATGCTGCCGGTACAATTAGAAGCCCCTGCAACTTTTGCAGGATTGAGACTGGCTGCTCTGACGGCATCTGCAAGAGGTATGCCGAAGCTGACTGCATTCTTCATACAGTTCATTAGATCGGTAGCTGAGCCAGCTAGAGTTCCATCTGCCAGCGCCGCTTTGCCATCTGTAAGCTTGACCGGCTGACCGCCCAACTCATAGTCACCATTTGCCAGACCGCAGGCTCTCATGGCATCACTTACCAGAACAACTCTGTCTGCTCCGAACATTTTGAACACGGAGCGAACAACTGCCGGATGAATATGGAAACCATCGCATATTAGTTCGACAGTTACATCCGTATCCATGGCCGCACCTACTACGCCCGGTTCACGGTGAGTGAATGCAGGCATCGCGTTGAATAAATGAGTAATATGGCTTGCACCAGATTTGATCGCCTCAAATGCGGTGTCGTAATCAGCGACAGTATGACCGAGCGAGACCTTGAGCCTGCCTGATGTTTGCCTGATCATCTCCATAGCGCCGACGAGTTCAGGCGCGACATCAAGCAGACGAATTTTTTTATCTGCTGCTTCGTATAGACGCTCGAACATATCCATGTCCGGATCGATAATATTCTTCTCCGCCTGCGCTCCTTTTTTCGCTTTGTTGAAAAAAGGTCCTTCCATGTGAATACCCAGCATTTGAGCACCATCCAGCTGCTTATTGGCCATCACGCTTGCGCCGTTTTGAAATACTTTTTTAAGCTCACTTTCCGGCAGCGCCATTGATGTTGCCAAAAATGATGTAACACCCCTCGAAGCAAGATACTTCGATATACCTGCAGCTGCTTCCAGGCTGCCATCACAGAAATCATGTCCATCACAGCCATGTATATGAATGTCTATTAGTCCCGGTATCACATTCATTCCAGCTGCATCTATGACTTCCTCATTCTCTTGTATATTTATATCAGGCCCGATATCAGCAATCAGTCCATCTCTGATCGCAAGGTCTATCTCAGTAAATTGCCATTTATCAGTAAGTATATGTCCGTTTCTAATTATCATGATTTTTAAACCTCCCCTTATCGGCACCAGCGTCTCCAGTCACTAAACTCCTATGATTATAACGCAATATTTCAGCCATTATTCATTTTATCAGGCAGTTTGACAACGGCAGACAAAAAAATACATGATTCTTCATAGCTCTTTTTTCTTTTAACACAGCGGTTATTTAGGTATAATGTTTTTGTATTGTTTTCAACCAATTTACAATCATTTCATTCAGGAGGGAATCATGGACAAATTTTTTGGCATCAAAGCTGCTAAATCATCCGTCCGGACAGAAATCATCGCTGGTATAACCACGTTCTTTACAATGGCTTATATCATCTTTGTTAATCCGGGCATGCTAAGCACGACAGCTGGCGAGGAATATTTCGGACCAATATTTATTGCGACCTGTCTGGCTGCCGCAGTAGGTACACTCATGATGGGTTTGTATGCACGTATCCCGTTTGCACAAGCACCGGGCATGGGACTGAACGCTTTCTTCGCATTTTCCGTTGCTACAGTTTACGGCTATCGTGGAGCACTGGCCGCAGTTCTGGTCTCAGGTCTGATATTCATTATCATAACTCTGGTCGGCTTGCGTGAGGCAATCGTCAAGTCATTGCCTCATAATCTGAAAATTGCTATCTCTGGTGGTATCGGACTGTTTATAGCGTTTGTCGGTCTGCAGAATGCAGGCATCGTTATCAATGATGACTCAACGCTGGTAAATTTCGTCAGCTTCTCGACCAGACAGGAAGCCTTCCCATTCGCACCACTTCTGGCTATCATCGGCCTTATCCTGATCGCGATCCTCTATTATTTCAAAGTCAAGGGTTCGATCCTGATCGGTATCATCGCTTGTACGATCATCGGTATCCCGATGGGTGTAACCCAGCTTCCAGAATCAATTACTACAGCTCATTTCACACAGAATTTCGCAGACTGGGCTGATCTCAGTCTGCTCAAGCTTGATTTCGGCGCTCTGCTGGCAGATACTACCGGTTTCTGGTCAAGCGTTCTGACTATTGTTACAGTTATCATTTCTTTTACCCTGGTTGATATGTTCGATACTATCGGCACTCTGGTCGGTACAGCCAAACAGGCAAATATGCTTGATGAGGATGGCAATGTTCCGAACATGAAGAAGGCCATGATGTGTGACGCAGTCGCTACAACAACAGGCGCTCTCATGGGTACATCTACAGTCACTACCTATGTCGAATCAGGAGCTGGTATATCAGAAGGCGGCAGAACTGGTCTGACATCAGTCACAACCGGCATACTGTTCATCCTGGCAATATTCCTGGCACCTCTTGCCGGTATCGTTCCAGCAGCCGCAACAGCACCTGCTCTGATCATCGTCGGTGTACTGATGATGAGCAGCATCAAGGAAATCGATTTCTCGGAAATGTCAGAAGCAGTTCCAGCTTTCCTGACCATGGTCATGATGCCTCTTACCTACTCAATCGCAACTGGCATCGGCCTCGGCTTGATTTCTTATACACTGATCAAGCTGTTCACAGGTAAGGTAAAAGACCTCAGCATCCTGACAGTTATCGTTTCTATTCTCTTTGTAATTAAGTTCATTCTCTAGAACAATACAGCAGATCACAAAAGCGGCCGATACTTGATGAGTATCGACCGCTTTTTCATTGTCATTTATTAAGGAGCACTAGGTGATAATTTAATGGGTGCTTATTGAGACTTCAATTCTTCTGGTTCATTTGCCAGCTTCCTATCAACATTTTCCCTTACTATCGAGTAGATAAGAGCTACAACTGGCACACCAGCAAGCATACCGACTATTCCGAAGAGTCTTCCGCCAACCACAATCGCGATCAGCACCCAGAGACTGGGTAGCCCGACCTGATTGCCAAACAAACGCGGCTTAATGATATTACCGTCGATTTGCTGCAGAACTAGAATGAACAACAGGAAGAGTGCGGCTTTTACCGGGTCCACGATCAGAATAATGAGAGAACCTGGTACAGCGCCTATGAAAGGACCAACTATTGGTATCAGATTGGTGACCCCGATGATAACGCTTACCAGAAGAGGATAGGGAAATCCGAAAATCGACATGCCGATAAAACAGAGAACGCCCACGATCATTGAGTCAAGAAGGTTTCCCGCAATAAATCTGGTGAACAGGAAATTCGTTCTGGAAGCAAGCTCCAGAATTCTGGAATTATGTTTGGCCGGACCATAAGCCCTCAGCAAACGCTTGCCCTGACGGATCAGTGTCTCCTTGCTGTAGATAAGATAAACGGAACAGGCTACGCCAATGAACAGATTAAACACTATCGAGGTCAAATTCATAACCTGATCGATCAGATTAGGAATAAGCTCATCTATCTGACCAGTATATCGCTCAAGAACTGTGAGCCAGGAACCTGTCAAATGACCGCTATAATAGTTTTGCAGCTCGAAATCCTCAACGAAGCGATTTATCAGATTTTCAGCGGAGTTTAAATAGTATGGTATATTCTGCACCAGCAGCCTGACCGAGGTTAATATCTGGGGAAGGATAATCCAAAACAGGAATACTATGATGATCAGAACTGTCAGATAAGCCAGCAAGACAGAAAGATGTTTGACCATACGCGCTGCCAGACCACCTCTGTTCTTCACAGATGCGAAAACCTTATCCTGATACCATTTATAGGGTATATTCAGCATATAGGCTATCACAAAACCATAGAGCAGAGGCATGACTACTACTCTCAGGGCTGAGAAAACTCCTAGAATTGGTGATATGTTCTGCAGCAGCTGGTAGAAGATTATGCCAAAAGCGACCAGAACCAGGCTCTGCTTAAACTTAAGCTTATCCATTTTTACCTCTAGTAATTGATCTGCAAACTATCAATCGGCTGCGTAATGATCGAAATAGCCCTGTGCCAGAACGATCGGTGTGCCCTTGTCGCCGCTGCCGCTGGTCAGATCAAATAAGCTGCCCAGAAGATCAGTCAGCTGGCGCGGCGTAGTACCGGCAGAAGCCTTCTGCCCGACGAGATCATTATTCTTGG
>JAAYFZ010000348.1 GCA_012727965.1 Clostridiaceae bacterium | reverse complement strand
TGTATTTGCGGCGTTTCTGAACACATTTGTATGCAGGACGCAGTATACGGCCGCCGCTGACCAGTTCCTCGATGCGATGAGCGCTCCAGCCGGCAATCCTGGCAACAGCGAATATCGGTGTGTAGAGCTCAGGTGGTATGCCCAGCATATTGTAAATGAAACCAGAGTAGAAATCGACATTTGCGCAAACGATTTTATCGCTCTTCTTGACATTGCGGAAGACCTCTGGAGCCATTCTCTCGGTAAGAGTATAGAGTTCATACTCCTCTTCCTTGCCTGACTCGTAGGCCAGAGCCCGGGCATAGTCGCGCAGCAGCTTGGTGCGTGGGTCGGACAACGTATAAACAGCATGGCCGATACCATAAATCAGACCACTCTTGTCATAAGCCTCTTTCTTAAGTATCTTCGTCAGATACTCGGCTATCTCCATCTCATTGCGCCAGTTCTTAACATCATTTTTCAACTCCTGCATCATATCGTAGGCCTTGCCGCTGGCACCACCATGCTGCGGTCCCTTGAGCGAGCCGATAGCCGCCGCGATGACCGAATATGTGTCAGAGCCTGATGATGTAACAGCCTTGGTGACAAATGTTGAGTTGTTGCCGCCGCCATGCTCCGCATGCAGAACAAGCGCCAGATCAAGTATGCGGGCTTCAAGCTCAGTGAACTGTCCATCCGGTCTGATCATATGGAGAATGTTCTCAGCCGTATTGTAATGCGGCTGCGGTGAGTGCAGGAACAGACTCTGTCCATCGACATAATGACGTTTGGCCATATAGGCATAGGAGATCAGCACCGGGAACCTTGCGATCAACGAGATCGACTGTCTCAGTACATTTTCGATGCTTATATCGTCAGCCTTGTCATCATAAGCATAGAGGCCGAGAACTGTGCGGGCCAGCTTGTTCATGATATCAGGACTTGGTGACTGCAGAATCATATTCTCAGTGAAGCCGTTCGGCAGGTTGCGGTTTGCCTTGATCACATCCTCAAACTGCTCCAGCTCCTTAGCTGTTGGCAGCTCGCCAAACAGAAGCAGATAGGTAGTCTCCTCGAAACCATAGCGCTTATCCTGGTAGAAACCATTTACTATGTCAGAGATGCCGATTCCGCGGTAGAACAGACGACCCTCTACAGGTACTCGGTCGCCATCGTCCATAATATATGAGAAAACCTCGCCTACTTCAGTCAGACCTACCAGAACGCCGGTACCATCTTCATTGCGCAGACCGCGTTTTACACTGTATCTTTCATAAAGAGCAGGGTCAATTCTTGAATTAGCCTTAGATTCTTCGGCCAGATGATGAATTATTTCATTATGATTCTTCTCATTTATCATTGACTACCTCCCGTTTCGGCCGCCAGCCGTCTGTAGCTGGCTGCAGCTTTTTCTATGTGTGTCTGCATCTGCCGTCCGGCTAATACAGCATCTCTAGCTTCGATCGCTTCCAGAATACTTGCATGTTCCTGCAGTACCTGTTCAGTTCTTCCTCTGGTCGACAGCGATATAAATCTTGCCTGTTTAGTATAAATATTGATAGAAGATAGAATATTCTGCAGCACTCTACTGCCGCTGCCTCTGAATATCAAATCATGGAAGGCAGCATCAGATCTCTGCAATTCACGGTAATTACTGTTTGCGGCGAGCTCAACCTCTTGTTCAAACAGAAGTCTGAGCTGTCTAATATCTTCCTGGGACATTTTATCGGCAGCCCTGGAAGCAGCAAGAGACTCCATCCTGGTCCTGACATCATACATATCAAGCATATCAGCCTGGTCGAACCCATCGACTACAACACCTTTGTTTGGGGTTGCGGCCACCAGTCCATCCAGTTCCAGCTGACAAAAAGCCTCTCTTACAGGTGTTCTGCTAACACCAAGCTCCTCAGCCAGTTTGATTTCAGTCAGTGCGCTTCCTCTGGGATACTTACCTAGAAGTATACCTTCGCGCAGCTGTTCATAAACCTGCAGTCTCAGCGTACCATGAGATTTGCCCGTCATCTGCATCTTCAGTTTTCTTGCTTCTTAGTATAGTTAAGAAGTCCACCAGATAGCAGTATATCTGCCTGTCTCTCTGATAATGGCAGCTTGACTAAAATGTCATAACCACCAGTTAAATTTGTCACTGTCATGTCTGCCCCTGCGGCCAATGATTTTATCTGCGCAGGCGCTTCCTTGATCTCTAACTCATCAAGTAGATTTATTCTATCATAATCAGCAGCATCTGCAAAAGTCAGAGGCAGAATTCCGTTATTTATTAAGTTAGCCAAATGTATCCTGGCAAAAGACACGGCCAACACTGCCTTGACCCCCAGCTGCAGTGGTGCAAGCGCTGCATGTTCGCGGCTGGAACCCTGTCCGTAATTGGAACCGGCAATTATGAACCCACCGCCATTCTCCTTGGCCCTTGCCGGGAAATCAGGATCACATGGTGTCAGACAGTAATCTGCCAGATAAGGGACATTTGATCTGTAAGGCAGCAGCTTCGAATTCGAAGGCATGATATGATCCGTTGTGATATTGTCTTCAACTTTGATCAGTGACTTGCCGCTGATTGTATCAGAGGCAGTCTTATTTATCGGAAAAGGCTTAATATTGGGGCCGCGTACTACCTCACTATCCTGATC
>JAAYFZ010000033.1 GCA_012727965.1 Clostridiaceae bacterium | reverse complement strand
GATGATGCGATTACAGCTGCCAGAGAGCTTGAGCTAGCTCTTACTGGTCGTGATTGTGGTCTGGAGGAGCGTGCACCAATGTGCGGCGTTCCTTACCATGCAGCCGGCAATTATATTTCGCGACTAGTCGCGAAGGGATATAAGGTCGCTATCTGTGAACAGGTTGAAGATCCGGCAACGGCAAAAGGTATCGTCAAAAGAGAGGTTATTCGTGTTGTTACACCTGGCACTGTGACCGATACCGCGTCACTGGATGAAAAGAGCAACAACTATATTGTATGCGTTTATCAGCTTAATCAATATTTCGGACTAGCAGCCTGTGACCTGACTACAGGCACCTTCGACGCGACTCAGATCATAGTTGGCAGAACCGAAGGCAAGCTGGTGGATGAAATAGCCAGATTTAAGCCTTCTGAATTGGTATGCCAGCAGCATTTTGCTGACAGTAAGATCTGCGGTCAATTACTTAAGCAATATAATTTTGCTCTGACGATAAGACCAGATGAGTATTTTTCATTGACAGCCGTTCGCGAGCAGCCTGCACTTGAAATGTCTGAACAGCAAGGTCATACAGCTTCCGAGTCGATCTGGTCGCAGGCAGCAGCCGCTTTGCTAAAATATCTGCAGGAAACTCAGAAAACCAATATTAATCACATAACTGCAATCAAGCCATATGCGGTACAAGACTATATGCAGCTTGACTCAATTGCCAGACGCAATCTGGAGATTACTGAAACCTGGCGCGACAAGCAGCGAAAAGGCAGTCTGCTCTGGTCGATCGACAGAACCAGAACAAGTATGGGCAGCCGTTTACTACGTCGCTGGCTCGAGCAGCCCCTTATCAGCCGTCATGATATTCTCTGGCGCCAGAATGCTATTGGCAAGCTCAAGGATGCCTTCATACAGCGTTCTGAGCTCAGTGACATGCTCCAGGGTCTATACGATCTTGAGAGGTTATCAGGCAAGATAGCCCTGGCAAATGTTAATGGCCGTGACCTGCTGACCTTAAATCAAACACTTTGTAAACTACCGGCGATCAAAGCGGCAATACATGCATGGGACGATCCATACCTGATTAAACTGCATGATGATCTCGATCTGCTTGAGGATCTGCAGCTGATGCTTGAGACCTCGATTGATCCTGATGCGCCCATAGCTATAAAAGAAGGCCATCTGATCAAGCCGGGCTATGATCCTGAGGTCGATAAGCTGAGAACTGCAACTGTGGATGGAAAAGACTGGATCATCCAGCTCGAAGCCCGAGAGAAGGAAGCAACGGGCATCAAAAATCTTAAAATTCGCTATAATCGTGTTTTTGGATTTTATATTGAGGTCACAAAATCCAACCTCGATCAAGTTCCTGAACGATATGTTCGCAGACAGACACTGGCAAATGCAGAGCGTTACATAACAGAAGAACTCAAGGATATGGAGGACACTATCCTCGGAGCTGAGCAGAAATCAGTTGCTCTTGAGTATGAAATCTTCTGTGATATAAGAGATAGAACTGCTGAGAAGCTGGTAAAGCTGCAGCAAAACGCATCTGTTCTGGCTCAGATCGACGTCCTGACCGCACTGGCAGAACAGGCAGACCGCGGACAATACTGCCGACCGGATATAACTGTTACTGATGAGCTCGAAATTGTGCAGGGAAGACACCCGGTAGTTGAAAAAACACTTGAGAGCGGTCAGTTTGTCCCCAATGATACCTCGCTTGATTTGAATGTCAGGAGAGTAATGATCCTGACTGGACCTAATATGGCCGGTAAATCGACATATATGCGTCAGGTTGCTCTTATCGTCTTGCTGGCACAGACCGGCAGCTTCGTACCTGCTGAATCTGCCAGGATCGGACTTGTGGACCGCATTTTTACCAGAGTAGGTGCTTCCGATGATCTCGCTGGAGGTCAGTCGACTTTTATGGTTGAAATGAATGAGGTAGCCCAGATTTTGCATCATGCCAGCAGCAGAAGTTTGCTTATCCTGGATGAGATCGGACGTGGTACCAGTACCTATGATGGACTATCGATCGCCTGGGCAGTTATTGAACAGGTAGCTGACAGACAGCAGCTCGGCTGCCGAACACTGTTTGCGACTCATTATCACGAGCTTACTGATCTGGAGGGACTTTTGCCAGGGGTATTCAATAGCCACGTCGCTGTTGATGAACGATCAGATGAGGTCGTTTTCCTGCATAAGATACGCGATGGCGGGTCTGATCAGAGCTATGGCATTGAGGTTGCACGTTTAGCTGGTGTACCGCAAGAAGTAGTTCAAAGGGCAAGTGAGATACTGCATCAACTCGAGAGCGAAAATGGCGGCCAGCAGAGGATCAAAATCAAGAAAATGGCCAAGCCGATGGATGGTCAACTTGATCTTTTTGCTTCCTCAATGGCAATCAGGCAAGTAGACGAATTACTGGATCGTC
>JAAYFZ010000347.1 GCA_012727965.1 Clostridiaceae bacterium | reverse complement strand
TCAACAGCAACGCTATGTCTCCGGCTTCGAAGAGGGCCGAATTTTTAATGGATATCGTTTTGTTTATCCGCTTCGCTATGATGACAAACATATTGGGACTGTAGAAGTTTCTATATCTATGGATTATTTGATGAGTCTTCTTAATCAGCTCTATCCAGAAAATGACCTCTATTTCATGCTGAGGGCAGATTTGGTTGAGAATATTGTCTTCGAGGAAATGCAGGATAATTACAGACAAAGTCCGTTTTCACCAGATTACCTTTTTGACAAGGCAGTAGGCACTGAAGCAGATAAGTATAGACAAAATTTTTCGCTAAACGATTCTCTAAACAGCAAAATTGAATCCGCTGCTCGTGAGCATTTACAAAGTCAAGGTGATTTTGGTGTTTTCGTTCAAGACGATGAACGAGATATAGAAGTACGCTTCTTGTCAATAAAAAACATCGTAGGTGAACAGTCTGGTTACATTGTGTCTCTGCGCGAGGATAAGAATTATGGACAAATGCGGTTTGATTATACGAAGGACATCATCCTGATTACACTAATTCTTGTAATGTTTTTGGTACTCTCATTTTTCTACAACAGAGAGAGACTTAGACTTCAGAAGCTTTCCTTCTCTGATTTTCTTACCGGTATTAACAATCGATACATGTTTCTGCGGCAAGCCGATAAGGAATTTGAACGTTATCTACGCTACGGTTCTGTTTTCAGCATAGCAATGATAGATATTGACTATTTTAAGAAGGTTAATGATACTTATGGCCACAATGAAGGTGACTTCGTTTTGCGCGAGTTAACTAGAATCATCAATGACAATCTGAGAAAGACAGATATATTTGCACGTTGGGGCGGTGAAGAATTCGTGGTTATGATGCCGGAAACACGATTAGAAGGCGCATATAGCGCAGCTGAGAAATTACGCTCGGCAATTGCCTGCCATCAGTTTGGTGCTGTTGGCAGAGTAACTATCAGTCTCGGTGTTGCCATGATTACAGAGCAAGATAAATCACTTGAACTTCTGATCAGCAGAGCTGATACAAAATTGTATGATGCTAAAAAGGCTGGGAGGAACCGGACTGAAACATAATATCTGAGCTTCCGCTGATATTGTATATGGTGAAATATTTATCTTCCATTGGGATCCACTCATCAACAAAGCGTTTTAGTTTTTTCTGTCCATCTCTCTTTTCGATTCTCTCAAGGCGTTCTTTCAAATCCGCATGGCAGAATATTTTCAAGTCGAGATTGTCCTGCCAGAGCGGATGATGACTGTATACGCCTTCTATCAGAATGATATTGTTTTCCGTCATGACAATTTCTTCAGCATAATCCATAATGCCGCAATCGAAAACCTTGTATGTTGGAGTTCGGCCCGCTAATACTGACAAGATTACTTCTTGTTGAAATCTTTCGTAATGGATATTCCCTCCAGGCTCAGCAAATCTAGCTTCTGTTCTGAGCGCAGGCGGCAGGAAGAAATGATCAAGCTCAATCAGTCCAATGCTTAAGCCATATGAAGTTTCAAGCTGTTTTTTCAGCTCTTTGGCCAGGACAGTCTTGCCGGAGGCACAGGGACCATCTATTGCAACCAAATATGGTCTGACTGAAGCAGACTGTTTTATAGCTTGCATATAGTCTTGATAAACAAGTGCTGACAGCTCTAAAGGATTTCTGGAAACAATCACTTGC
>JAAYFZ010000346.1 GCA_012727965.1 Clostridiaceae bacterium | reverse complement strand
CAATTCTTCTTGAGAGAGAAACAGGTATCTTGAATGCCCTCGAAGAAATTGCAAAAGGCAAATATGAAGTAGTTGCTCAACAGCCAGCAATCGACGCTCAGTCAGCTCTGTCAAATATGGAGACTATCCTTCAGGCAAATCCTGACACCAAGATCGTCGCATCTATCGGTGCAGGCGGCGACATCGGTGCTAACGAAGCCTTCATGACTAAGTTTGGCGGCGAGATTCCTGATGACGTAGGTATCTTCTCAGCTGACGCAACACAGCAGCAGCTCGAAGCTATTGTAAATGGCGAAGCCAGCAGAGCATCAGTCGGTTTCGAAGGATCAAACAAGAAAACAGCAGAAGCTGTTGTCGATCTTTATGAGAGACTGCTAAATGGCGAAGAGTTCTCAGAACAGAATCTCTTCAGACCTCTGCTTACAATCAATGCTGATAATGCAGCAGAGTATCTGGCAGACTATAACTGATCATACGAACTATAGGTAAACGTGTGGAGCTGTCTGTTTAAGACAGCTCCACATTTTCTAGAATGAGGTTGCTAACGATGAATGAAGAATTTGTTCTAGAGCTTCAGCATATAACGAAGGTTTATCCTGGTGTTGTTGCACTGAAAGATGTCTCGCTTGAAGTTAAAAAGGGCGAGATTCTTGCCTTGATCGGTGAAAATGGTGCAGGGAAATCAACACTTATTAAGACCTGTTCCGGTGCTGTTATCCCAACGTCCGGTAAAATAGTAGTTAACGGCAAAGAATTTGATAGCATGACTCCTCAGTTAGCTGCTGAGAACGGGATAGCGATCATATACCAGGAGTTCAATAACGTTAAAGGGCTTTCCGCTGCTGAGAATCTATTTCTAGGCAATCCTATCAAAAAAGGCATTGTTATTGATAAGAAAGCTATGGAAAGAGAAGCAGAAAAAGCATTTGCTCAGCTCAATATCAAAATTAATCCAAAAACTTTGGTTGGAGATCTAACGGTAGGCTATCAACAAATGGTTGAGATAGCAAAAGCCATCAAGCAGAACGCAAAAGTGTTAATAATGGACGAACCCTCAGCTCCACTTACTAGCGCAGAGGTCGAAAGTCTGTTTAAAATATGCGAGCTGCTGAAGTCGCAAGGTGTTTCGATCGTATACATATCTCACCGATTAGAAGAGATATTCAGATTGTCTGACAGAATAGTTGTATTAAGAGACGGTGAATACATCAAGACTTTGCAAACGAAGGAATCACATGTCGAAGAGCTTATTCATCTTATGGTGGGTCGAGATCTAACAGAGACTTATCCAGACAGAAAAAACACTATCAATGAAGATGAAGTTGTTCTAGAGCTCGATAATGTTTCTGGTAATGGCAATCATGATATCAGTTTTAAACTGAGAAAAGGCGAAGTCCTCGGTCTTGGCGGCCTGGTCGGAGCTGGAAGAACAGAGTTGGCTCAGGTGATTTTCGGGGCAGCTGAAAAAACTTCAGGCAGGATAGTTTTTAATGGGAAAGAGATAAATCCCAAATCGCCCAGAGAGGCTATCGATCTTGGAATTGCTCTTGTTCCTGAAGACCGTAAGAGACATGGAGCTCTTCTTGATGTATCAGTTAAAAACAACATAAGTATGCCGATCTATAAGCGTATATCAACTGCATCTGTGATTAATTCTAAGATTGAAATTGAAACAGCTAATAAGTACAAGACGGAGCTGTTGATAAAGACACCTTCTATTAATCAGCAGGTAAAAAATCTTAGTGGCGGCAATCAGCAGAAGGTTATACTTGGGAAGTGGCTGGCCGCAAACTCTGAATTGATCATATTTGATGAACCGACAAGAGGTATAGATGTCGGTGCAAAATTCGAGATATACAAGCTGATCAATAAGATGGTTGAGCTAGGTAAAACAGTCCTCCTGATTTCTTCCGAAATGGAAGAACTTATGGGAATGTCTGACAGGATAATTGTTCTGGCAGAAGGGCATATGATTGGCGAACTCGATAAAAATTCATTTGACCAGAAGGCGATCATGAGATTGGCATCTGCTGTAGTAGGAGGTTAATTATGAGAAGTAATGTTGTCAGCCAGATCAAGGACAAAGCGATCTGGATAGTATTTGTAGTTCTATTTATCGCTTTTGCTATAGCGAATGATAGATTTGTATCGGCTTCCAATTTATTTACGATTGCCAGACAGGTTTCTATGTATGGTATTGCCGCAGTAGGTATGACTTTTGTAATTCTGATTGGTGGTATCGATCTGGCTGCTGGCTCAATTATCACTGTTGTTAATGTTGTTTGTGCATATTTGATGGTTAAAATGAATTTCGGTATGGTTTCTGCTGTTCTGACTGCTCTATTTCTCGCGGCAGCAATCGGCGCTATCAATGGTTTTCTAGTCGCAAAGATAAGTATGCCTGCTATTATAGCAACATTTGCTACACAGATAATATTTGAAGGTGCTGCTTACCTTCTGTCAGGCGGTGTACCTGTTTACGGCTTTGATGAGCGTTTCAAGTTTATCGGACAAGGATATGTTGGACCTGTTCCGGTGCCTGTAATAATTATGGGATTGTGTTTTGCTCTGGGTGCATTTATACTCAACAAAACCTATTTCGGACGCTATTTCTATGCTGTTGGTGGCAATGAAGAAGCATCAAAACTTTCCGGTATCAGAGTCAAGTGGATCAAATTCCTTATTTATTCGCTTTCAGGTTTATTTGCAGGACTAGCTGGTATAGTTATGCTTTCAAGAACAAATTCAGCTCAGCCTACCGCAGGTAAGGGTTTCGAATTCGATGTCATTACCTGCGTTGTTCTGGGTGGTGTTTCTGTCAGTGGCGGTTACGGTAAAATATCCAATGTTATTGCCGGTGTTCTTATAATCGGTATTCTAACAAACGGTATGGTCCTGATGAATGTAAGCTCTTATACACAGATGGTCGTAAAAGGAATCGTTCTGATTCTGGCTGTTGGTTTCGATAGTATCCAGAATGTAAGATCTGTTTCCAAAGTCTAATATTATTAAGTGTCAGGTTTCTCCCTGTACAAAAAAATGTGCAGGGAGAGACAAATGGAGGGATAGATATGCAAATAATGAGAAAACAAATCATGACAGCACCTCATAATATTACATTTGAGGATGTTCCGGTTCCGGAATACGGTCCAGGGCAGGTTTTGCTGAAAATCAAACGCATTGGAATTTGCGGCAGCGATATTCATGTCTTCCACGGAGAGCATCCCTATGTGACATACCCTCTTACACAGGGACATGAGGTTTCCGCTCAAGTTGTAGCCGTCGGAGATGACGTTGAAAATATTAGTGTTGGACAGAAGGCGACAATAGAGCCTCAGGTGGTTTGCGGACAATGCCATCCATGTAGAAATGGCAAATACAATCTTTGTGAAAGTCTAAAGGTCATGGGATTTCAGACTACTGGAACAGCCAGTGATTATTTTGTAGCAGATGCTGCGAAGGTCACAACTTTTGCCGATAATATCAGCTATGATAAAGGCGCTATGATTGAGCCTCTTGCAGTGACTGTGCACGCTGTTAAGAGAGCAGGTGATGTCAAAGATAAGAAAGTAGTAGTTATGGGTGCCGGACCGATTGGCATACTGCTTATTCAAACATTGAAGGCATTCGGTGCTGCTGAAGTTATGGCAACTGACATTTCCGATTTTCGACTTGCCTTGGCAGCAAAATGTGGTGCGGATCATGTCTACAATACCAGAACAGCAAATTTTGGCGAGGCGATTGTTGAGAGCTTCGGCAAAGATAAAGCTGATATAATTTATGACTGTGCCGGAAATGATATTGTAATGAATCAGGCTATACAAAATGCAAGAAAAGGCAGTACAATAGTGCTTGTTGCTGTTTTTGCCAAAATAGCTAATATTGATCTTGCCAAGCTAAATGACTCAGAATTGGATCTTAATACTTCAATGATGTATAGACATGAGGATTATGTAGAAGCAATAAGAATTCTGGAAGAGGGAAAGGTAGAACTCAAGCCATTGATGAGCAAGCATTTTGCTTTTGAAGATTATCAAGAGGCATATGAATATATTGATAATAATCGTGAATCTACCATGAAGGTAATAATTGATATTGATCCGGATGATTGATCGATCGTGTTTTTTGTATAGATATGAATTGATTGTCTATGGATTCAAATATTCTTTGTCAGCATTATTAAAATGACATTATATGACTTTTTGAGTAGGCACTATTAATAATGGAACCAGCTATATTAGAATGTCTTTATATGTGCTGAGGCCATAAGTAAAAAAGAAATGTTGAGATGCAGCTTTTATGAATATTTTTGATATTAAGCATAGTAATAGAAAAAAAATATACTTCTATATGCGTGAGCATATAAGAGCAACGAGACAACAAATAAGCTTCGACCTGCATCTTAGCGTTCCTACTGTTACCCAGAACCTTGAATATTTAGCACAAAACGGTCTTTTGCAAAGTGAAGTGACTGTAGATGGCCGCGGCGGCGGTCGCAACCCGACCACATACACATATATTCCAGATGCTAAGATTTCTATAGGTGTAGATATAACACGTCATCATCTTAAGCTGATAGCGATCGATCTTGACGGAAATGTGATCAAGTATATTTATCGCAGATGCCTATATGAGAGGACTGAAGAATACCTTATGCTTCTCGGTCGTGAGGTCGACCATCTAGTTGCCTTGGCTGGAATTGAGTCTAAGCGTGTGCTGGGCGTTTCAATTGCTGTACCAGGCATTGTTAACAGTCATAGAGGCATTGTGGTTGATGGAAGAGTCATCGACAATACAGGAATGACCTACAAGGATTTTGGCAAATATGTGCGATATCCATCAAGACTTATGCATGACTCCGATGCTTCAGGTTTTTCAGAAATTTGGAATTCCCCAAGTATACATAACGCTTTCTACATTAGTTTGTGCAATAGCGTTGGCGGGTCGGTTTTTATAGACGATAAGGTGTATGATGGCGACGGTTTATTCAGTGGAGAAATTGGTCACTTGATACTGCATCCTAATGGCTTATCTTGCTATTGTGGTCAAAAAGGCTGTATGGATCCATATTGCAATGCAGAACTCTTAGCGAATCATGCAGATGGTGAACTTCATTTGTTTTTCGATCGCCTCGAAAAGGGTGATAAAAACTTAGTTAAAATCTGGGATGACTATATGAATAATCTTGCTTCATCAATAATATCGGCAAGAATGCTATTTGGCTGTCCCATAATAATCGGCGGTTATGTTGGCGCATTTATCAAGCCATATATGACTAAAATATGGCAGAAAATTGATAAAAAAAGTCCATTTGGTGAAAAGTCTGAGTACTATGTTCTGCCGTGTAAAAATAAAACAGAATCAGTCGCCACTGGAGCAGCACTATACTATATCCAGGACTTCTTAAATGAAGCAATGGTTTTTGATGATGCCAAACATAAGAAAGCATAGTACCTAAATAAGCCTGTATCTGATCTGCTTGATCAGATCTCCAACCAGGATAGGCTGCTGTTGATCAAAAGATCAATGGCAGCTTTTTATCTTAAGAACGTTTGATATATTTAGCGATAATGGACATTGAAATGCGTATGCTATTTCGTTAGAATTGTATTATCAAGACTTTATAAAACTGATTAAGGAACTGGTGATATGCCGAATTATTCTGCTAGCAATATCGATGTCAAACGTGTTAATCGAATCAACGTTATTAAAACAATATTAGCTCATGATAAGATTTCTCAACCTGATCTAACCCATAAGCTGGCATTAAGCTGGCCGACAGTTCTGCAAAATGTGAAGGACTTGATCGATTTGGGATTAGTAGAAGAGGTCGGTGCTTTTGCATCAACAGGCGGTAGAAGGGCAAGAGCTTTTGCCCCTGTTCGTGATGCTAAGGCCTGTGTTGGAATTGATGTTACACAAAATCATATTAGTCTGGTTCTTGTGAATATCGCTGGCGATTTGATCAAGTATACAAGAATGAAAAGCGCTTTTTCCATGGACGATGATTATCTCACTGACTTAGGTAAGGCAGTTACAAAATTTGTTGAGGCATCTGGTTATGACATTGAAAATATAGTTAGTGCTGGCATTTCTCTTCCAGGTATAATTAATAGCAGTGGAAAATATATTCTTTACTCCCATGTATTGAAGTTGGAGAACACACCTGCGAGTGCTTTTACCAGGCACATTCCTTTTAAATGTAATATGATCAACGATGCTAATGCAGCCGGATTTGCTGAAATGTATGGACAACCTGAGAAGAAGAACGCTGTATATGTCTCATTGAGTAATAGCGTGGGCGGATCAATTTTATCAACAGGAGCATTCTATCTAGGAGATAACCTAAGAGCTGGAGAGATTGGTCACAATACATTGTATCCGGAAGGAAGAACTTGCTATTGTGGCAAGTCAGGCTGTCTGGATGCTTATTGTTCGTCAAAAGTTCTTACTCAATATTCTGATGGTGATCTTGCGCAGTTTTTTGGCAAATTGAAAGCTGGCGATAAGGCTTTGAGACAAGTATGGCATCAGTATTTAGTGGATTTGTCTTATGCAATCAATAGTTTGAGAATGATATTCGATTGCGATGTGATCATCGGTGGATATGTTGGCGGTTATTTAGAAGAATATCAGTATGAGCTTGAAAAATTGGTTTCTGAGCGTAATACCTTCGGTTATGATGCGTCTTATGTGAAAATATGCCGGTATAAGCTTGAGGCATCTGCAGTTGGTGCAGCTTTTGCCGAAATTGATAATTTCATCAGGCAGATCTAAGTAAACAACAAAAAACCACCAAAACGCTGTGGTTCCAGTGGTTTTAAGATGGCTGCCGGACTAGGATTTGAACCCAGACAGACTGAGTCAGAGTCAGTAGTGCTACCGTTACACTATCCGGCAAAATCTGCTATTGCCTCAGAAATAAGTAATTGTTCATTTCCTCAGCAGAGAAAATATTATCATAAAGAGGGAATAGATGCAAGCATCAATTTATGTATGCCGATAATTGTGTTGATAGTGTATAATGGACTTCAGATTTATCACTCATAATTTGCTGCTTAGCCGAATTCAGACATGGGGGTTATGATGAAGGACTTCTCTGATATGAAAACAGGTCTCAGGCTTGAGATGATACTGCTTAATGAAGAAGGCGAATGGGCTGGAGGTCCTTATGTGACCCAGCTGCTTGAACCTGTCAATAAGTACTCAACAATGATAGCTGCTCCAATTCACAGATCTTCACTGATAACACTGCCTGCTGGTTCTTCTATACATCTTTCTTTTGTAGATGAGCAAGCCGGTATAGTTGGATTTCAGGCTGCTGTAATTAATATTGAAACGCAAAATAATATCAAAGTACTCAGGATAGATATTGCTGGCGAGCTTAAGGCCAGACAGCGCCGGACTCATTATCGTCTGCCGATCTGTTTGCCGTTTGCATACAGGACTTATAGCGATGACCAGGAAATTGAGAATGCTGAGCCTTTTAGAACGGCTTTTACCAAAAATGTCAGTGGTTCTGGTTTCGGCGTTGTGCTTGGGGACAGACTTCATGTCGGTGATATGATCGAGTTTCATCTTGTCCTCGATGAGGGCAGACCTCTTAGAGGATTGGCTCGTGTTGTCAGAGTGATATCGACTGAGATCAATGGTTCTGAGAAGTATTTGACTGGTCTGAGTACTATACAGCTTAGTCAACGTGACGATGACAGACTCTACAAATTCATCTTCCGTCAGCAGAGAATGCTTCTAAAAAAAGAAGCGCCTGGAGTATAGTAAGTTTCTTTTTATAATGTGCACTATACATGTGTCAACCAGGCGTCATCTATAAGATAAGGATGAAATATTTGACCATGAGAAAACTTTCTTTTTTAAACAGCGTCAGCAGGCCTAAATTTTTGGTCATAGTTCCTGTCGCTGTACTATTTATTGTACTTGCAATATTTCTAGCTGTTCCTGGCGCTGTTTTGGCAGACAACGTGAGTTGGCCTAATTCTGTTGCTGATGCAAATAGCACTGGCCGCTGGCCTGAAATCGAGGACATACCGGCAGCTTCCTGGCTCGTCATTGATATGAAGACAGGTGAGACGATAATTTCTTATAATGAAAATGAACGTGTTTACCCGGCAAGTACGACCAAAATCATGACAGCTCTTGCCGTACTTAATGATCCAGGCTACGATCCCCAAAAAGTGTTAACCGCATCGGCTTCGGCTGTAGATTTATCCTGGGACTCCTCAAAAATATACTTGCAGGAGGGTGAGACAATAGTCATGAGAGATGCCCTCGCCGGCTTGCTTCTGGCTTCAGGTAATGATGCGGCGAATGTACTGGCAGAGAGTTTATCCGGCTCTATTGAAGAGTTTTCCAGACGAATGACTGTTGAAGCCCTGGCACTGGGGGCTATTAACACAAGTTTCATGAATCCTCATGGATTGCATGACGATAATCACTATACGACTGCACAGGATATGGCAACCATTGCTTCAGCCGCAATGAAGCAGGATATTTTTCGTGAAATTGTATCAGCAGAGAGTTATTCTCTGCCTGCTAGTAATAAGCATATCTATAATGGCTGGAATCTGATCATGAATACTAATCGATTGATGCATTTCGATGATTCATATTTGTATTCACCTTATATAAGTTCAGTTAAGGGAATCAAGACCGGTACAACGAGCAAAGCAGGTTTCTGTTTGGTATCGGCAGCTGAAACGCATGAAAATAGGGAACTGCTCTGCGTGCTGATGGGCGTCCCTTATAACGAGATCCAGGGCAGTACATGGATATACTCAAGAACCTTGCTAGAAGAAGCTGCCCGGAAGATTGGCTCACCGCAAGTAGCTTATGAGGATCGTACGAATAAACCTGAAGAAATCGATGAAACAACCACTGATAACTCCAGCTCTAATGAAACAGATCCAACAAGTATAGAGACAACAGTTACTGAGAATTCGAAAGAAACGAATGAATCGCCATTACCAGACACAACGGCAAAAGACAACAATAGTGATGATGTTTCCAGCATCATGGCTGACAGCTGGTTCTGGCCGACTGTAATACTGTTCGGGTCAATAATATTTCTGGTTATCGTTGTAATTGTGCAACAGAGAAAAATCAATTACCTTAGACAAAATAGAAGAATTCGTAGAAACTAAAAATAGAGATATCTGCAGCTGCAGATATCTCCATTTTTAATATTTCGGCTGGGTTTCTTAAGATGGGTACGATGTTATTTATCATTTTGTGTCAGCTTGGGTGCAGGCATATCATTCTTATTCCAGTAGGCATTTACACAGTCGGCACAAATGCGCTCAGCTGCGCTCCAATTGCTAACTTCAGTAACACGATCACGACTGATTCGACCCTCGGTCGCATAGGTGATATTCTGGCACAGTTCATCAAGAATATCCTTGCTTAGCAGAGGGCAATAATAAGTTTCATGTGTCATTCCGGGATCACCTCCGATATGATCAGTATTGGTAGCAGAAACTCTGGCAACCCTATCATAACAAGACTCCCAGAGTGTCGCCAGACGGTCGCTCTGCTCTAGAGCTCTTGCTTCCTCAATAATCTTAATGGTAGATGAGGTGCCAATACGTGTGGCCCCGCAAGCGATCATGGCAAGAGCCAGATCAAGATTTTTGATACCACCGGATGCTTTGATTCCAATTTCAGGTTTACAGGACTTGCGCATAAGAGTTACATCTTCTTGTCTGGCACCGCCAGCGGCAAAGCCTGTTGAGGTCTTAACAAAATCTGCTCCAGCCTTCTCACAGATATGGCAGGCTTCGATTATCTGCCTTGGTGTCAGGTAGCAAGTCTCTAAGATGATTTTGATTTTCATTTTGAGTTGTTGTGCTTGCTGAACACATGATGCTATTTCGGCCTTTACATAGGCCAGATCTCCAGACAGTAGACGAGCCGGGTTTATTACCATATCGACCTCGCGACAGTGCTCTTGAGCAGCCTGCCTGATTTCTGCAAGCTTGCCGGCAGTGCTGGTCGTTCCATGGGGAAACCCGATAACTGTTGAGACTACGGTTTTGCTGCCCCTGAGCAGGTCGGCGGCAAGCGATACGTCAGAAGGTCTGACACAGACTGAAGCGGTTTTCCATTGCCTGGCAGTTTCGCAAGCAAGCTTGACCTGCTCGATCGTTGCATCCGGTTTAAGCAATGAGTGATCGATCATGCCTGCGAGCTGTGCTGCAGTCAATGGCGGCGGATTAGATACATTGTTTTCCGTTGTCATCTTTTATCACCTCCGAAGTGAAATGTCTTAATCATATTGTACACTTTTTGTCGGCATATTACCTTGGAAAAAGTTGATCATATAGGCTGATACCGAAATCTTCGTATTTCAAATTGAGATATTGAGCTGCAGTAGCAGCAGCTGAGCCGAAGCCGCTGATCGTACCCAGGTTAATACCGCCCTGCAGTGAGGGCGACCAATATAGTGCAGGTACATATTCTCTAGTATGATCTGTCCCGGGATAAGTCGGATCACAGCCGTGATCTGCTGTAATAAGGAGCAAGTCATCAGAATGCATTGCAGCCATTATGTCGGGAACACCGCGGTCAAACTCCATCAAGGCCTCAGCGTAGCCCTGAACATCATTTCGATGTCCATATAACATATCGAAATCAACCAGGTTGACAAAGAGAAGACCTGAAAAATCCTGTTGCAGTTGCTCGATTGTCAGCTTAATGCCTTCCGCATTGCTTGCAGATGGTATTTTAACTGTAGTGCCTCTGCCGGCGAAAATATCATGAATTTTGCCAATTGCTCTGACATCAAGACCTCCGGCTTTTACACGGTCCAATAGCGTTTCCCCTAGTGGCTCAAGTGAATAATCATGCCTGCGTGAAGTTCTCTGGTAACTGCCTGAAACTCCGGCAAAAGGCCTTGCTATAACACGGCCGACCGCATATTGCCCTTGAAGAAGCTGTCTGGCCGCAAGGCAAATTTCATATTGCTCTTCAATAGGAATTATTGATTCGTGAGCCGCGATCTGGAAAACACTGTCAGCTGATGTATAAACAATAGGGAAGCCGGTCTTAACATGTTCATCACCGAGCCTTGCTATTATTTCTGTTCCTGAAGCAACTTCATTACCAATGGTTTTTCGGCCGATCAGTTGTTCGAATTCTTCTATTAGCTCTGATGGAAAAGCGTTAGGAAAAACCGGGAAGGCTTGCTCAAGTCGAATCCCTGCAAGTTCCCAGTGACCCGTGGTAGTATCCTTGCCGGCTGATAATTCCTGCATACGACCATGGGCTCCAAGCGGCACTGGCGCCGGCTTAATATTGTCAAGATCAGCGATATGACCTAAACCAAGACTGACCATATTTGGCAGTTTTAGCTCCGAGTAGTCTCGGGCTATGTGATTAAGTGTATTGGCACCCTCATCTCCGTAGAGGTAAGAATCGGGACAAGTGCCGCAGCCGGCACTATCTAGAACGATAATGATTACTCTTTTCATAGGCTTCTCCTTATCATACTGATAAACCTGGGAATAACAGTCGATAGACTTACCAATCTTGTTCAATTTTCTATTGATCAATGCCGATACGGTCTATTATTACTGGTTTCGCCTCTGTTTTTTGTGAACTGATAATCAGAGCATCGCGCAGCATGTCTTTTGCCTGTTTGGCCTTGTTTATATCAGCAGCTTGAATCATAGCCAGACGGTCACCCTTCCTGATTCTGTTGCCAAGTCTGACATCCATAATAATTCCAGCTGAATAGTCTATCTGATCATTCTTCCTGAGTCGTCCGCCGCCGGCCGCTACAAATGCTCTGCCGACATCAGCAGTCATGATTTCTGTTAAGAAACCGTCTTGGTCGGAAGTTAATTCGATAGTACAGCAGGGCTGTGGGAAAAGAGAATAATCATCGATTATGCTATGGTCTCCGCCCTGTGCCTCAATCATTTCAGCCAGTTTAATCAGGCCAGACCTCTGGTTCAAGGCTCTATTTAGCTTGCTGATTGCTTCGTCATAACTGCTGCAATTATTTGTAAGCAGCATCATACGAGCAGCAAGCTCGAGAGATACGTCCAGCAGCTCTCCTGTGATATTTCCCTTCAAAACCTCTATTGCCTCTATGACTTCAAGACTGTTACCAATATGACTTCCGAGAGGCTGATCCATGCTGCTGATAATGGCAGCTGTTTCGCGGCCAACAATTTTGCCGATTCTAACCATAGTATCTGCCAGTTTGCGTGCATCCTCGAGTGTACGCATGAAGGCGCCGCTGCCACACTTAACATCTAATATGATCGTGTTAGCGCCAGCAGCTATTTTTTTGCTCATGATACTTGCTGCAATTAGTGGAATACTATCAATTGTTGCTGTTACATCTCGCAAAGCATATAGTTTTTTATCAGCAGGTGTTAGTTTATCTGACTGGGACATAACTGCCAGGCCGATTTTTTTCACTTGTTCAATTGCCTGAGCAGCTGATATATCTACACAAAAACCAGGTATGGATTCGAGTTTGTCGATAGTACCGCCGGTAAAACCGAGCCCGCGCCCTGACATCTTCAGAATAGGCACGCTACAGGCAGCTGCCAGAGGGACTGCGATCAGTGTTGTTGTATCCGCTACTCCGCCTGTACTATGTTTGTCCGCCGTTTTCATACCAAGCTCAGACAAGT
>JAAYFZ010000345.1 GCA_012727965.1 Clostridiaceae bacterium | reverse complement strand
TTCTGAGAAAAGCGCTCCGCTTTCACCCGGATGTGATCGTGCCGGCAGAGATGCGCGGCGAAGAGGCCATGATTGCGCAGGAAGCAGCCAGAACGGGACATACCGTCATCACCTCGCTTCATGCCAACTCGGCACGCATGGCCTATAAGAGGATTCTCTCGATGTGCCAGATGTCGGATACCAAAATTTCCTCGCACATTCTCATGAGCATGATCATCGAGGCTTTCCCCATTATGGTGTTCAAAAAGCAGCTGCCTGACGGCACGCGCAGGATCATGGAGATCATCGAAGCGACAGGCTCTTGGGATGGCGATGTACAAGCAAACACGCTCTTTCGTTACACTACAGCGCCGGACGGAAGCGGCTGCCACACAGCGGTCGCGGGCATCTCTGATCGGCTGGCAGAAAACCTGCTGGAAAACGGAGCTGATCCGGCTTTGGTTGAGAAAATTAGAAATAACACACCGGCAAAAGCCGGCACGCGCAGGAAGGAGGCCTGATCTGATTGCTCTATAAAATCCTCACAGCCTTGCTGATAACAGCAGGGCTTTTCATTATCCTGAAAATAAGACCGGTTGATATAAGCCAGGTCATTATGAAACCTTTTGAGAAGAAGCGAAAGCTGCGTCAACGAATCACAAAGCTAACTGGTAAGAAACCTGGTCCGATCAGGCGAAGGCTAAACGAAGCACAGCAGATGCTCGACAGTGCCGGTATGAGTGAACAGATCAGTTCATACAAATGGCTGTCAGTAATCCTTGCACTTCCTGGTCTCATTTTTGGTCTTGCGATTGATAACCTTCCTGCAGCTATTGTGCTTGCCACAGGACTTGCGGCAGCACCACTGGCGATCATCCGGATCAGGACCGGTGAATATGTCAGAGGACTCAATGCCAGGCTGGAAACCGGAATGGGACTTATCACCAACTCATACTTACAGTCGGGCGATCTGACCAGCGCAGTCAGTGACAATCTCAAGCTTCTGCCCGCTCCGCTTGATAATATTTTCGGCAAATACTTAGTTGAAACTCAGTTCATTGATGCCAGCAATATCAGGGCTATCGAGCTCATGCGTGAACGCGTCAATAATCGCTACTGGCGTGACTGGTGCAGCGTACTGATCCAATGTCAGCATGACAGGCAGTTAAGATTCGCGCTGCCTGGTATTGTTGAGAGACTGGGTGAAACCAGACGAGCTCAGATGGAGATCGATACAGTAATACAGAAGCATTTTGGTGACTACCTTATCACGGTACTGATTGTCCTGGGCAGCATCCCGATGATGAGCCTGATGATGCCTGACTGGTATGAAATGCTGATGCACACCACCGCCGGCAAAATCACGCTGACAGTTGTGCTGGCGGCAGTACTGTCAACCGCGCTATGGGTAGCCGGCATTTACCAGCCACATGATATAGCGAAGGATGGTGATGTTATTTGCTGATTATAACTGGCATCCTCATTGTCACACTTCTTATCGGGTCCGGCATGAATATGCTGATGCAGCATGTATTGCAGCTTCCCAGAGGACAACAGCTAAAAGCAATTCGCAACCTGCCAGGCAAGAAGCGCCTGACTGACAAACTCTCTGAGAAGATAATAGATCCGATCGGACACATACTGGTAAAAGCCTTGCCGATTAGTGATTATCGCGAGAAGCAGCTGCAGGCAGATCTCGACAGAATCGATTCAGGTAGATCTGCCAAGGAATGGATAAGTAATCAACTTGCCAGATCGCTTGTACTTGCACTGTTGGGTCTTCTATTTATACCGATTGGTATCCCATGGCTGTCACTGCTGACAGCTGTCACTTCTGTGATTGCCTATTTCAGATCGATACAGGATCTTCGGCAAAAGGTCGAGAAAACAAATCGCCGAATTGAAGCCGAGCTACCAAGATTGGTTGAGAGCTTGATTTACTCGCTTCAGGATAATAGAGATCTGATCAG
>JAAYFZ010000344.1 GCA_012727965.1 Clostridiaceae bacterium | reverse complement strand
CGGGCATGTGTCATATAGTGTTCGTCTTGTATTCTGCCTCCGCCTGCGGGCCGCTCGAAGACCCAGACCTCTTCAGGTCTAAGCGCCTCCAGAATATAGGGATTATGTGTAGTAAACATAATCTGGCAGCCTGGATTTCTCAGTGTATAATCACGCATTTCAAAAGCCAGAATATCTACCATATCATGATAAAGCCCACTATCGGGTTCCTCAAAACAAATCAGAGGACGAGGACGCGGATCCTCAAGCAAAAGCAGGAAGGTAAAAAGCCTCAGACTGCCGGAGGTTACTTCACCATCAAGAAAAGCATCATCAATGCGTTTACCATCTGGAATATGACGCGATATTTTTTTCATCATTTTGTGATAGTCATCCTGATGCTCATTGCGATAGAATTCGAGCACATTACGAATGTTGTCACAACTCTCATTAAGATGCTTATGCCCTCCGCTCTCAGCAGAAACAAAACCGGCTTCACGATTCTCCGGACTGCATAAGTACCAGCGCAGAAGCTGATTATTCAAAAAACTGAGCTCTGGATACTTCCTGATCGAACCATAAACAGATAGCGCTAAAAATTTCTGATCTGAAACGCCAGTCTCAACCAATTGACCATTCTCAAGTATATCGCCTTCGCCTTGCTTAAGATTAAGAATAACCTGCTCTGACCAGCCATTTTCAGAATCACCCGCTTGGATTTTGGTAACTTTTTCTTCAACAACATATGGTCTGTGATGACTGTCACTGGCAATTGTCAGGATATATCTCAGAAAACTGCTACTGTCTTGATACAACATCAGCATGTCAAAAGATATTTCATGATGGCGCCCAAGAGTGCTGAGTCTGGCAAAACCACCACGCCCTTTTTGCGTTGATGCAAATTGCACTCCATGGTGCATGCAATCGGAAATAAAACCAAGAGCTTCAAAAAGAGCGCTCTTGCCCGTGCTGTTGCGGCCAATAAGACCGGTCAGAGGCTGTATGCCTCCGCTTATATTGTCCGGACTGCTGCCGGCCAGAAGCTGAGATTTCAGCTTCTGAGCCGACAGGCCGAACTGAGTATTGTATAAAACACCAAAATGCTTAAGGTGGATCCCCAGAAGCAATTTACATCACCTCTGTCTGATCCTTGATATCATCTGTATTCATTACTTCTTTTAGCGAGACAGCCAATCCGGCCAAGCTCTGAAGCTCAGAAGGAATGATGATCTTGGTTGCTCTACCGTTAGAAACCTGTGCCAAGGTCTCAAGACTCTTGATTGCAATAAGACTCTTGTCGGCTCCAACATCTTTTATCATCTGCAAACCTCTGGCAGTAGCCTCCTGAACCTTCAGAATTGCTTCTGCCTGACCCTCTGCTTCTCTGATTTGTGATTCACGTTTAGCTTCAGCACGCAGTATGGCTGCACGCTTCTCGCCCTCAGCTACTCTGATGGCTGCTTCCTTCTCACCTTCGGAACGCAGTATATTCTCACGTTTTTCACGCTCAGCTTTCATCTGACGTTCCATAGCGATCTGTATTTCTTTTGGCGGAATGATA
This sequence comes from Clostridiaceae bacterium, assembly GCA_012727965.1. GTDB lineage: Bacteria > Bacillota > Clostridia > Saccharofermentanales > UBA5734 > JAAYFZ01. The sequence goes on along the minus strand of JAAYFZ010000344.1, from coordinate 1,464 downwards.
TTCTTAAGTTCTACACGATTAACCTTGATACCCCAGGGATCAGTTGCTTCATCAAGAATAACTCTCATCCTGGTATTGATCAGATCACGTGATGTCAGAGTCTGATCGAGCTCAAGATCACCTATGATATTACGAAGTGTAGTAGCAGACAGATTCTCTATAGCCATAATTGGATTTTCAATGCCATAAGCATAGAGTTTTGGGTCGACGATCTGATAGAACAGAACTGTGTCGATCTGCATCGTAACATTATCCTTCGTGATAACAGCCTGAGGCTGGAAATCGGCTACTTTTTCCTTCAGTGAAACAACCTTCACGACACGATCAAGAAACGGAATCTTGATATGGATACCGACCGGCCAGGTTGCATGATATGCACCGAGACGCTCAATAATAAAGTTTGTCGCCTGAGGGACGATTCTGATATTCCTGATGAGAATAAGGATCAGGACCGCAAGTGTAATAATCAGCGCGATATAACCGCCGAAATTTGCCGACTGACTCATTGACGCAATAAAAATACCCATTTTGTCATCCTCCTATTAATGATGAAAATTATAGCTTCTGAGCCTCAACTGGCTCAACTACTGCTTTGACACCTTGTATCGATTTAACCCGAACTCTGACACCGATTTCGATTAATACACCGCTTGCGCTAACCGCACTCCATGTTTGTCCGTTGACCTTTACCTGTCCGCTCCCCGCTACCGGATCAATTCCGACAACAACGATGCCTTCACTCCCTATTATTCTGTCTGCATTCGTAGCAACGGTACCACTGATACCACCACTATTCAGCCGCGGCTTAACCAGAACTATGAAGCCTAGCAGCAGCAGGATCGATAGCACTGCCATAACAACTATCTGCAGCCATACAGGTTGACCAAACAATGCAATAATCATGGCGGCAAGACTGCCGGCAGCAAACCAGATCGTAGTCATATTGAAAGTAAGAGCCTCAACAACGAGAGCTACTATCATTATGATTAGCCAAAACAGCCAGGCAGGAATTCCAAAAATCATATTTCCACCTCTTATCACTTAACAACTGCCCATTTCCCGTCAGAGAATAACGAGCTGTAATTGATACTAAAAACTCTCTTAATTATAGCACAGCTGAACACAATGCTTGCCGCAGGACTAAGAATATGTAAAAATTGACTGAAACCAAAAAACAATTTAAGGAGAGCAGCTTAGCATTGAGATGGCTGCAATAGTTAATAATGGCAAAAGGAATCTATAAAGAAGAAAATGCATTTGTCACAGGCAGCAACGAGGCTGGATTATGTATAGCAATCTGGCAAAACCAGACATATGAGTTCAGCATTGATGAGACAGATATTCAGGTAGTTCAGACAGCTGATGTCAACCAATCCGGACTAAGCAAACTTGAGCTCTTGTTCAAAAATGAGAGACCTGCCAGATTCAGTCTGGAAATTCTAATACCAGAGGACTCGGTAAATG
>JAAYFZ010000343.1 GCA_012727965.1 Clostridiaceae bacterium | reverse complement strand
CTTCAGGCATTATTGCCTGTAAGAACTATTATATACGAGAAACGGCAGTTATTGCTGTCAATATGTTAGGTGCTTTGGTCTAATTGTTAACATGATTGTCTTTGTGGTTTTCTTGCTTATTAGCGGTAATAACATTATAATAGCTTAGTGTTATCGGCAGGTTTGCAAGAACTGATATATCGGAGCTTGCAACAGATTAATCAAATAATGAACAGGATGATATTACATGGCTATTAGAGAAGGACGCTGTCCGAATTGCGGATCTATATTGACCTTGGATGACAAGATGGAGAAGGGGCATTGCTTGTTTTGTGACGCTGTCTTCGAAAACAGCAGAGCAATTGAGATTGCGGCTGATCCGTCCGGTGTTGAATTTCCAAATGAGGAGCAGCCTAAATATGAAGGACCAAGTCTTGATCCTGTTCTGAGGAATACGCCGGCTGCGAAAATAGCTGCTGCTCCCAGAACAGAGAAGAAGGCCGCCAGACGCGCGCCGGTTCAGGCTGAGGCATATACTCATAAGGATCCGATCAAGTTGCCGGAAGTTAAACTAACGCCTAAGAAGAGGATTCAAGTTGCGCTGGTTTTCATAATCATAGCAGCGATAATTGCCGGAATAGGAATTCCAACAGTAACTAAGAGAGACAATGACCGTAAGGCAATTGTGACTAGCTTTGCGGAGGTTCTTGAATACGATATAGATGCAGCTCAGGCGATTGGTATCCGCAAGGTGGCAAATGATTATTTGCTGCTTGCTCTGCCTGAGGATGTCGATCAGAAAGAGGCAGCATCAATATTTCGCAGCTTCTGTGATGTCCGTGCTGAGGTTAGAGGCGAGAGTGCTGCAAGCTATGACAAAGTATATGGTGGTGTCACTATGAGGCTTCTGATGCCAAGTGGCGGTTTTATGATATCTGAACCCGCAGATGATACTGAACTTGAATCAGGTGCTGCAATTAAACCACTGTCTTAGTTTGTTCACAGTTGTGATTTAATTAATTAAAAGACTTCTGTTATGCTTAGCTCAAGCAATACAGGAATTGCTTACCTCCTTCTTTCATACTTTTCTCCTCCAATATATAAAAAGCGGCTTCAAGAGTGGTGCCTTGAAGCCGCTTTTTCGTAGTTTTTTTCTATATTTACTCGTGATATCTACGTAAGAACAGCTTAGTTCTTTCATTACTTGAATTGAAAACCTCATCAGGTGTGCCTTGCTCGATAATCAGGCCCTGATCCATGAAAATAATCCTATCTGCCAAATCTCTGGCAAAAGCCATTTCATGCGTGACGACGACCATAGTCATATTCTCTTCAGCTAGCGAACGGATTACCTTAAGAACCTCACCGGTAAGCTCGGGATCAAGTGCCGAAGTTGGCTCATCGAAAAAAATGATCTCGGGGTCAAGTGCCAGCGCTCTGGCAATTGCTGCCCGCTGTTGTTGACCGCCGGACAGTTGCCAGGGATAGGCTGCTGCTTTGTCAGCAAGACCCAGTTTATCAAGCAGCTGGCGAGCTTTCTTCTCTGCATCGGATTTTCTCTTGCCAAGAACGACTGAAGGTGCTTCGGTTAGATTGCGCAAGATGCTGAAATGTGGGAACAGATTGAAATTTTGAAAAACAAGTCCGATATTAAGCCTGATCTGCCGCATCGTTTCCTGATCGGAATAGACTGCATTTCCTGCTTCATTATTGCTGCAGAGTTGTTGTCCGCAGACACTGATCTCACCGCCGTCAACCTGTTCAAGCTGATTGATCAGTCTGAGTAGTGTTGATTTACCGGAGCCTGATGGGCCGATTATGGCGACGACCTCGCCATGCTTGACCGAGAAACTAATATCATTAAGTACTTCAAGACTGCCAAATGCCTTGCGCAGCGATTTGACTTCGAGAACGGGCTTGTCAGTATTTGGATTCATTTCAGATTGCATAGCGGATTATCCTTTGTAATAGCTGAGCTTTTTCTCAGCACGGTTGAAGATGGCCGCGACCACACTGTTCATGACAAGATAGAAGGCACCTGCGATGAAGATCGGGATAATCGAAACCTCACGTGATGTTGTATTCTGGGCTGCTCTGAACAGCTCGAAAACACCGATCGTCTGCGCCAGGGCTGTGTCTTTTACCAGAGTCATACATTCATTGGCGCTGGCCGGGATGACGCGTTTGATAACCTGGGGCAGCGTAATTTTGCTAAATGTTTGCCAGGAAGAGAAGCCCAGGACTTTTGCCGCCTCTGACTGTCCCTGAGGTATTGAGTCGATACCGCCGCGGAATATCTCCGCGAAATAAGCGCCATAATTAAGGCTGAAAGCGATCAGGGCCGCGATGAAGCGGTCGATGCTTATACCCAGGACAAAGGGCGGAAAATACATGAAGAAAATCAGCTGCAGCAATAGCGGGGTGCCACGCATCAGCAGCAGATAGAATTTTACAGGCAGATTGACCAGTGGATTTTTGATCGCACGCAGTCTTGCCACTAGAAGTCCCAGAGGGACTGCCAGCAGCAAGGTCAAAGCAAAAAGCTTGAGCGCTGTAACAGTTCCCTCCAGGAGATATGGTATGACAACAGAATAATTCATATAATCAGTCCGTCACTTATTTACCGACGGTGGTGATATCTTTTCCGAACCATTCCTCGGAAATTTTAGCCAGTGTGCCGTCAGCAGCCATTTCTTCCATATGTTTCTGAACTTCATCACGCAGTGACTGGTCTTTCACACGGAAACCGATGCCATAATCCTCTTCAGCCAGGTATTCCTCAAGAATGCGGAAGCTGTCATCCTGCTTGTCGATATAGTAGCTGGCAACGATTTCGTCAATCAGCAATACATCTGAAGAACCGCTCTTAAGATCGAGGAAGGCAGTTACATTGTCCTTCAGTTCGATGACCTCGGCCAGTGATGATTTAAACTCAGCATTTGCATCGAGAGCATCAACAGCACTCGACTCGGCCTGCAATACCAGCTTGGCGCCAGCAAGATCAGCCATCGTCTGATAATCTGAATCCTTCATTACGACCAGGACCTGATGATTGGCCATATAAGGATCTGTGATATTGGTTTCGACCTTTCTGGTATCGGTAATCGTATAACCGTTCCAGAGACAGTCGACCTGTCCGGCATTAAGTTCATTTGTCTTCTGTGACCAGTCGATAGCCTGAAGCTTGAGCTCAACGCCCATTCTCTTAGTTACTTCCTTGGCCAGATCAACATCGAAACCGACCAGCTCATTATTGTCATCGCGGAAACCCATCGGCGGGAAATTATCATCCATACCGAGGACCATATGGCCCTTCTCCTTGATATCCTCGAGAGAAGTGTCCTTATCATTGTCGCCTTTGCCACAGGCGGTCAGGATGCCGCTAAACAGCATTACAGCCACCAACATCAGTATCAGTGTTCTTTTCATATAGTTCTACCTCCAGAAAAATGATTCTTGAACATTTTACTTCATTCCTCTGCCTAAGTACAGCTTTAGCACAATGAAGTGTCGCAAACTTGATGACATAGATTATTTCCGTCTGTGATAAACTGGTAAAAGACGAGCCAGACCGAGTTTGTGCTGGCATAAAAGATCATTTTCAGGGGGTACAAAACATGGCATGGAAACATAAACGCTTCGATGAACTTGATGTTCACGAGCTCTACAATATATTGAAGTTAAGAAATGAGATATTCGTTCTCGAGCAGAACTGCGTTTATCTTGATACGGATGATAGAGACCAAGCGTCTGAACACCTTTTCTTCACCGAAGATGATGGTGCTGTCACAGCTTGTTGTCGACTAATGCCGCCGGGACTGTTGTTTCGAGAAGCCGCGATAGGCCGCGTTGTCGTATCCAGGATGCGCAGAGGCAACGGCCTGGCCAGAGAGATGATGAGACTAGCCTCAGAGCGTATAGAAGAACGCTGGCCGGATGCCGGAATTCATATATCAGGACAGCTCTATCTGGAGAATTTCTATAGCTCCTGCGGCTTCAGAACGATCTCTGATGTTTATATGGAGGATGGTATCAAGCATGTCGCGATGGTCAGATACCGTTATGCCGCTGTCAAATATCTTGGGCATAGCTGTTTTGCGGTTGCTACGCCTTTGAGGGTGCTGCTTTTTGATTATGGCGTTCTGCCTGATCGGGACAGCTGGCCTGAGCTTAGCCGCAATCTGCCTGCGCTTAATGGCAGACCACTATATATATTCAGTTCGCATCAGCATGGAGACCATTATGCCGAGGCTACGCTCAGTATGTTTCCGGAGACAGAGTTTTTTCTGCATGGCCATGATTCCGAGAGTGGTTTGCGGGCTGACCAGATGCAAAACGAGCAGATAGACACTTCAGAGATCAAGGCTGCAGGTGCCAGAGAATTGGCTGTCTATCCGCGGCAGCAAATTAAACTCGACGATATGACTATCTACTGCAGCGGTTCAAGTGATCAGGGGACGGCCTTTTTGATTCACCTGCCAGAACTGACAATAGTGCATGCCGGAGACCTGGCCCGTTGGGATGATCTGGATCAATATAAACTTGTCCAGCAGATAGAGACAGATTGGCTGGCAGAATGTACTGGATCCACAGGTAAGCCTGATCTGGCTTTTCTTCCAGTCAGTACCAGTGATGGTTATCAGGAGCAGCCGATTCTTGATGGGCTTGAGGACATGATAAGTAAGATGAAACCAGGCATTGTTATCCCGATGCATGGTCATGGCTTCGAGTATCTCTATGATAGTTTCGCTGACTGGCTGCTAACCAAACCTGAACTGTCGACGGAAACACAAGTGCAGGTCCTGAAAGCTCCAGGTAACATTATCAATTTGCAGGTTTGTAGAAATCCCCACCACTGATACGCACAGTCCAGGTGATAAACCGGACATACTAGAACAGTAAATGTCGGGTATAGCCAAATTGAAAGGTGGTAATGTTATGGACTACAAAATTGTTGAAAAAGACGCATTTACTGTTATTGGCTCACCGAGAATGTTTAAGTACGAAACAGCTCAGGCTGAGATCCCGGGTTTTTGGACAGAACATTTTCAATCTGATGCAAGCAAGCATATTTGCGGCATGTATGGTGTCTGTGTGGATGAAAAAGCAGGTGCTGAGGAATTTGAGTATCTGATAGCAGATAACTATCAGCCTCAGTCTGATGTTCCGGAGGGTCTTGTTACCAGAGTAATACCGAAGCATACCTGGGCAGTTTTCCCTTGCAAGGGACCGATGCCGAATGCAATACAAAATGTCAACAATATGATATTCTCTGAATGGCTGCCGAACTGCAAGGACTATGAGATCGCAGCAGGCTATAACATTGAAATGTATGGTGACCCATCAGGTTTGCCCCAGGGAACTCAAGATATAAACTATTACAGCGAAATATGGATTCCTGTTAAGAAGAAATAAAGTTGACAGGATAAACCAGGTATATTGAAAAAGACCGGCTGCGTGCCGGTCTTTTTTTACGAAGGTGCAATATTTGCTCATGTATAGATTTTCATAATAATTAAATTAATCCAGAATTCCGAGCTGCTCTTCGAGCAGCCTTGCGGCTGCGCCCTGCCATATAAGTTGATCTGAACTCTCAGTGATATCCAGCCTCTGCAACAAAATATCGCTCTTTTTTAGAAGAGAAGACATTTGTTTCTCTGTTTCAATAATCAGTCCCGGCAGCTCCTCGGTCATGGTTCCGGTCAGGATCCAGTAATCTGCCTGTACCAGAATTGCTGAGTTTATGATCGCCGAGGCGAAGGCTGCTGCTGCGATGCTCATCGTCTGAGCGGCTTTTTTCTTGCCGGCAGCGGCTGCTTCCGTCAGGTCATGCCAGTTCAGGTTTTGGCTCTGCTTGATTCGACTGAACTGTTTCAGAAGACCATCTGACTGCCCGGCTTTTGCCAGTGTTAGAGGCTTATCACCTTGGAGAAGAGGTACGATCAGTTCGCCTGCTTCCAGCGCCTGAAGCCCACCGGCATGTCTGAGACCGTCACCTGCCTGGCAGATATAGGTTGTTTCAAGATCTGCTATCAAGACGATCGTAGCCTCGCCGAGCCTGCCGCTTGCTGGTTTCCAGAGAGTGCCATAGGCGGCACAGTCAGCTTGTATCAGCGGCATACTGCTAAGCTTGCGGCCGCCTGCGGCTGCGTTCAGAGCGTCTTTTACCAGAATCAGCTGATCTGGTTTCAGACCGCTGTCTTCATTTAGAAGCGCATATATCGGCGAGAGCTCACGGTCAGTCTTCAAAGCAGTTATGATTTTACGCACGGCTGTCTGAAGATCGTTTAACCAGATGCTGAAGCTCTTGCTATCTTCTGTGCTGATATTTTCTGACTGTTTAGCGGCTTCCTCGTCAGCATTATCTGCAGAGGTTTCGCTTCTTGAAATATAGCCAGTTATCTCCTCTTGAGCGAGAAACTGCAGAGCAGGATCGAAAAGACCCAGCCTGGCCG
>JAAYFZ010000032.1 GCA_012727965.1 Clostridiaceae bacterium | reverse complement strand
GTCTTAACTTCACCCTTACCAGGAGCTGAGATGATAACTTTCTTAGCGCCAGCTTCGATATGGCCTTTTGCCTGCTCTGAACTTGTGAATATGCCAGTTGATTCGATAACATATTCTACACCGAGCTCGCCCCATGGCAGATCTGCAGGATTTCTCTGAGCCATGACACAACGAACCTTATTCTTGCCGTTGATGACCAGAACGTCATTTTCCTGAGAGTCAGCGTTGCTCTTCTCGGTTGTTACTTCGTGCTTAAACTTACCCTGAATAGAATCGTACTTGATCTGGTAAGCAAAATAGTCAGCGTCGGTCGAGATGTCGGCAACAGCAACAACGTCGATTTCTGTGCCAAGAAGGCCCTGATCGCAGATTGCCTGAAATACCATACGTCCAATACGGCCGAAACCATTGATTCCTACTTTAATAGCCATGTGTTTCAATCCTCCTGATTTATTACCCCTTCAATAGGGTATTATTGCGTTTGCATCATTTCAATTTTAGTCGAAATCAGCAGTTTTTTCAACCATAAGCTTATGACAACAGGCAAGAAATAACATGTCATACATATGCCATTTTCTGTGAATAGTGCACAAAGGATTTTTATTTGAGACATGCAGAGTAAACAATAAAGTCATTTAATGGGCAAACGTAACATTTATCTCAGCGCAGACGTAAAATTATCTATAAAATATTTTCAAAAGTAGAGTTTTTACGAACAATTTTTCTACTAATAACACAGAGAGGAATCTATCATGAGTGACAAAACTATTGATTTGAATGATACAGTTTACAATATATGCAGTGCCTATCCAGAGATCAAGGATATAATGGCCGAGCTGGGATTTACCGATATCGTCAAGCCTGGGATGCTTAATACTGCCGGTCGAATCATGACTATCAGCAAAGGCGCTAAAATGAAGAATATTACGATCGATACGATCAGAAATAAGTTCGAGGCCAATGGCTTCACTATCAAAGAATAAAGCTATTAGTATCGGGCACAAAAAATAAACAGCCTCCGGAATAATCCGGAGGCTGCATTTATTTAAATGATGCATCAACCATTATGATCTATGCAAAATCAAATTAATGAATCTTAAGCCTTGAGACGTGCTTCAAGAGCTTCGAGCTGATTTGCCATCTCTACAGGCAGTTTCTCGCCGTATGTAGCATAGTGCTCTTTTATTGATTCAACTTCTGAGAGCCACTCTTCAGCATTAACTTCAAGCAGCTTGCCCATTACGTCTGTTGTAACATCAAGACCTTCGGTATCGATGCCATCAACTGTAGGCATATAGCCAATAGCTGTCTTAACTGCATCGACCTTGCCCTCAAGGCGCTCAACGATCCACTTAAGAACACGACTGTTCTCACCGAATCCTGGCCACATGAACTTGCCATTCTCGTCTCTGCGGAACCAGTTGACATAGAAGACCTTCGGCAGTTTGTCAGGTGTTGACTTGGTGCCGATGTCCAGCCAATGCTGGAGATAATCACAGATATGATAGCCGCAGAAAGGCAGCATGGCAAACGGATCACGACGGACCTGTCCAACCTTGTTGGTAATTGCGGCAGCAGTAATCTCAGAACCCATGATTGATCCAAGGAAAATACCATGGTTCCAGTCGAAGCTCTCATGGATAAGAGGTACAGTAGTCTTGCGGCGGCCACCGATCAGAATTGCGTCAATCGGAACACCGGCAGGATCTTCCCAGTTAGGAGCGATAGAAGGACACTGTGAAGCAGGAGCTGTAAAACGAGCATTAGGGTGAGCGGCAGGAGCTTCTGCAGTTGCAGGATTCCAGTCATTACCCTTCCAGTCGATTAGATGCTCAGGAGCTTCGATGCCCATATCTTCCCACCAGATATTGTTATCATCTGTCTTAGCGACATTGGTGAAAATTGTATTCTTGTCTATGCTGCGCATAGCATTGAAGTTTGAATGATCTGATGTACCCGGCGCAACACCGAAGAACCCAGCTTCAGGATTGATGGCGTAGAGACGACCATCATCATAAAACTTCATCCATGCGATATCGTCGCCAACTGTTTCAACCTTCCAGCCTGGGATGGTAGGAACCAGCATGGCCAGATTGGTTTTGCCGCAAGCACTTGGGAAAGCACCAGCAATATACTTAACATCACCTTCAGGACTTGTCAGCTTGAGGATAAGCATATGCTCAGCCAGCCAGCCTTCGTCACGAGCCTGAACAGAAGCAATACGCAGAGCGAAGCACTTCTTGCCGAGCAGTGCGTTTCCGCCGTAGCCTGAACCATAAGACCAGATCAGTCTCTCATCTGTGAAATGGCTGATATATTTCTTCTCGATTGGTGCACAAGGCCATGGTACATCCTGCTGACCCTCTTCCAGAGGTGCGCCAACTGAATGCAGACAAGGTACGAACTCGCCATCTTCGCCAAGTACATCAAGAACTGCTGAACCCATACGAGTCATGATGCGCATGTTGACAACAACGTATGCACTATCAGTGATCTCAACACCGATTTTTGAAATAGGTGAACCTATTGGACCCATTGAGAAAGGAATTACATACAATGTACGGCCCTTCATGCAGCCATTATAAAGCTCCCTCATGGTTGCTTTTAGCTCATTGGGGTCGATCCAGTTATTTGTCGGACCTGCATCCTCCTGTTTAGCAGAAGCGATATAGGTACGATTCTCAACACGCGCTACGTCTGAAGCGTCACTGCGGAACAGGAATGATCCTGGACGTTTGTTCTCGTCGAGCTTCTCAGCTGCACCAGATGCAACCATTTCCTCCAGTAGACGATCGTTCTCTTCCTGAGAACCGTCAACCCAGTAAATTTTGTCTGGCTGACACATTGCTGCAACTTCATCAACCCATGCTTGCAATTTTTTGTGTTTAATCATGTAAAAACTCCTTTCGGTATTGGGCATGCCCAGATGCACTAAGAAGCGCTTCACAGGCTGTTATTGCCTCGATATACACCTCGTGTGATCTGTACTCTCGAACGAGGCCCAAATGAATCCTATCATATTATTATTGCAAATTCAATAGATTCGATACTTTCTCCTGACCTTGCATTAAGTGAAATCATATTAATATGTTTCTATTTTATTTTCATATTACCAAAGGCAAGTTGACAAAAAACCACCTGCCACTGCAAATGGTATTCCTGTTGTCTTCCTTATCGATGCGGATATGCTAATTATTGTTAAACACGGCTGCTGACGCTTGATCTTTCTATCAATCTGACACCAACTTCGACAAGCCTGTGACAAGGCTCAGGATTTTGAACTATTGACAGGAGTTCGCGCACAGCTGTTGAACCCAGTTCCTGTTTATAAACATGAATTGTTGACAAAGAAGGATTTACCGCCTGACACACAGGAGTATTATCCATGGAAATGATTGAGACGTCATCTGGTACTTGCAGGCCTCTTTCCTGCAGAGCACGAACTGCGCCTGCAGCCATCATGTCATTGGCCGCAAAAAAAGCTGTCGGCAGAGTTGAATTAAGACTGAGCCACTGAAGCATGTCTCTGTAACTGCCTTTTATAGTAGGTTCGACTTGAACCTCCCATTCTTTTCTTATTGGCAGGTCAGCATGTGTCAGGGCATCCTTGTAGCCAAGCCACCTGTAATACATATTATTAAAACCCGTGCTGCTGTTGATCATGCCGATCTGTTGATGTCCTTTTTCTATTAGGTGACTGGCTGCCATATAGCCAGCCTCGTAGTTATTAATTGTGACACTGTTGATGCCAGAGCCTCGAAAATAGCTGTCAAGCAATAGAAATGGTGCTTCAGCAGACTCGATCAATTCCAGATCCTCTTTACACATCTCGGTAGCAAGAATGATATTGGCGACATTCTTATCCTCAAGCAGCTGAATCATTCTTCGTCTGTCCTCAGGTAGCTTGCCATAGATTTGAGCAAAAAGCAGCTCGAACCCCTGAATGTTGGACTCGGTTTCAATACTGTTTAGAAGTTCAGAAAAAAACGGAGTATCCTGAACGACCAGGCCGTGCCGTCTGAATTTGATTACGCGGATCGCTCTTATTTCCTTAAGCCGCATTGAGTTGTTTGACTTGGAATTATGTTCGAAATAACCAAGCTTCTTGGCAATCGCAAATACCTGCTTGCTGGTTTCCTGATTGACACCCGGCTTGCCATTTAGAGCGTTCGAGACAGTAGCAAGTGAAACGCCTGCTTCGCTGGCAATCAGCTTGATCGTAGGCTTGGTTTTTTTCTTCTCCATTTTAACTCTACCTTTTCTGTTAGTATCTAGCACTAGCATAATGCTTGTTTTCATTATTATAATGATATCTTCGACTTGTGTCAGCGAACTTAAGTAATTCTATGCATTTTTAGAAAAACCGGGAGAAGCCGTCGGCTTCTCCCGGTATGTAATCAAATTATTCTGTCAGCTATGGCGATAAACAGACCAGCCGAGATATTTTCCTAGTGCTTCTTCGAGAACATCGGCACAGGTCGACTGACTGATCGCGATATGATGTTCATAGCCTTGTTCGCAGATATATCTCATTAATCCGTTCATGTTTTCCACCTTACAGACAGTTATTCCGCCAAAAGTATCGAGCGGATCATCCGTAAATTCGCCTTCGCCGACGTAACAGCGTATTCTGCCCTCGCAGTCGTCGGTCGAAATACGTAGATATGTCATCGGTCCAGCCTTAACTCTGCCTTTGCAGGCACCGAAGCAGTTCTCTACACCCAGAGTGGTAG
>JAAYFZ010000031.1 GCA_012727965.1 Clostridiaceae bacterium | reverse complement strand
CTTTGGAAATATTGAACAAAGAGAGTAAGCTTACTGAGGATGAATATATTTCGATTAGAAAACATCCGGAGGTTGGTTATAGAATCTTAAGTACGGTAAATGATCTGGCTGAAATCGCCGATTTTGTTCTGGCTCATCATGAGCGCTGGGACGGCAAAGGTTATCCGCGTCAGCTAAGCGCGGAAGAAATTCCTCTGCAGTCCAGAATAATCACGTTTGCTGACGCCTATGATGCCATGACTAACCCTCTTCCCTATAGGAAGCCAATGACTCATGCAGAAGCAGTTGAGGATATTAGAAAAAATGCCGGCAAACAATTCGATCCTCAGCTGGCTGAGATTTTCATCGAAGCCGTCAGCAGCTGAGTAATGTCTAACAAGTGAACAAGTTAACTTGTCTATAAGATAATAAATGAGGTGCCTCCCTATTTGGAAGGCACCTCTTACTTGATAGTTATAAATGAAATGTTAGATTATTAAATTAATAGTATGACATAGAACCCATGAGTGATGCGATCAGGCCGGCGAATGCGACTGAGAATATTATCGCCAGCACAATACCGATCAGCATAATTATGAGCATAGCTCTCGCCCAGTTCTTCTTATTAATATTGGTATCACCACTGAAGGCCCAGACCAGAAGCAGAATAAAACCTACAACCGGTATTATTTGCAGCAGATACATACCTATATATTGACCAACTGATAGTGGAGAATTATCTACTGCCGGTGTATAACCTGACTGCTGATAACTCTGCTGATATTGAGGCTGTTGGTACTGCGGTGGTGGTGGTGGCGGCGGAGCTGTGTAGCCCTGGTTGACCGGAGCAGCCTGAAGAGTATTGCCGCAGCCATCGCAGAAACGTGCGTCGTCAGGATTGTTCTTCCCACATTGTGAACAGATCATATTGTTTTCCTCCTGCTAATTCTATAATGCAATTAGTTTGCATTGGTCCTCATGTGCAGATTCGTTTATGGACGCGGGCTGCCGCATTTCATACAGAAATTGCCCGTATTACTATGACCACAGTTGCATGTCCAGGATTCAGGCTTATTTGCTGACTGTTCAACTGCGGGAGCAGCCGGAGCTGCTGGCGCCGGTGGAGCCTGATAAGTAGACTGCTGTGGCTGCTGAGGTGGCTGATACTGCGGAGCTGCTGCCTGAGCAGGTGCCTGCTGATAAACAGGAGCAGCCTTGGAAGCTTTCTTGGTAATGATACCAAGTGTCTTATCAGCAAGAGAGGACAATATCGGAAGATTACAATCCTGCTTCTTGATGATCTGGAATATGCCCAGTAAGTAGGCAACAAATATCAGAATGCTTAGGATAGTTCTGATATAGCTATGTGTCGTACCGAAGAAACCAATTGCTCTGTAAGCGTCAAACAATCCGAAGAACCAATTGACAAATCCGAAAATCCAACCAAGAACCAGCAACACGACCCTATAGGCTAGCTGTAGATAAAGTGCCTGGAAAGAAATTCTGGTTAGCTTCTGATTCTTGTCGAGGAATACTGCATAGGCTATCAGCAGAAACAATAGTTCTACATAACCGAAATACGCAAGTACAAACGACAGTACGGCAAGTGCAACAGTACTGAGATTAATTCTGGAATCACTCATGAAATCGTCCTCCTTAGTATGTCTATATGCCTATTTTGAGCCATATAGTCACACAATGTCAAGGATTAAACAACTTTAAGAAATATTTTTCGATTCCCAGCCCTATACCGGCCGCTATTTTCTGCTGTGTATCTGGATCTCTAAGCTGCTGCAGATCGGAACTGTTGCTCATATAACCGAGTTCAAGCAGAGTTCCCGCCAGACCATGTTCTCTAAGGACAGCGTAGTTGCCGGCCAAAACAGGCTTGCCGGCATTTGTTCCAGATAGAAAAGGTGCCTTGCCGACTGTGCCGTCATATACATACTGCGCCAGCAGCTGATTACGTTCATTATCTCTACCATGATAAACAGCATTGCCCACCGGATCTGTCTGGGCGGCAAGCCCGTCAGCCTCATCAATTTCAACAACATCATCGTGACAATAATATGCCTGCAGACCATGTAGAGTCGTGTCGTAGTCATGAGCATTGCAGTGGAGTGAAACAAAAATAACATTTGAGCAATTCTGCTGCAGATCGATCAATTCCATTTGCTCCTTGCTCATACCATAGCCTTTCATAAATCCAAAAGCACCTGTTGAGCGATCATCACTGTTGATATTGATCGGAATCATCAGTTTCTCAGTCATCTGACTTACATAATCACGGTCATTAACCAGCTCAGGCTGCAGCGCCGACATATAATCAAGCGAGAGCAGGCTGGCACGTGCGACTCTGGCATAGAGTGAGAAGAAAGTATCATCTTCCCTGATCATATAGGTCTCAATATCGCGAGCTTCAAGCTCAGCTTTGAGTTTAAATGCGATATCAAGAACAATATTTGCTTCTTTTACCTGCGTGCCATCTCCGAGATAGCCGGGCGCACCGCCATCAATACCACCATGACCGGCATCGATCAGAACGATCGCTCTTTCCTGATCCATAAAAAGCGGTATATCAGACTGCAAAATGAAATCGTGGCCGTTTTGGCCGAAATGCGATGCTGTAGTTTCAACCGGATCTTCTGAATCTGACGTTTCCGCCGGCGCCTCTTCCGTTGGTTTTTTGTCTGTCGGTTTATTCTCCTTCTCACCGGAAAACAGACCTGTTACAGCTGCCAAAGATGATCCAATATCATCTCTGCGACTCCAGAGAAATAGAGATAACGTGACAAAAACAACAACCATAACGGCAAAAGCCAACAATCGCCTGGCTGTCTGACGTCGTCTGGCTCTTCTTCTGCGTTCAGCAGCAATCCTGTTCATTCTTGCTCTGTTTGACTGGGCATTTCTACTTGGGCGGCCTGACGGCTGATTATTAACGCTTCTATTGTTGACAGGTCGTTTCGAACCTGCATAAGGATCATATCTATCAGGTTTATAGGGCACTTGTGGTCCTCCTGTAAGTAACATGCTAATTTATATAAATAACATTATAACAAAGTCCTAAGACGGAAAACGCCTAATCTTAAATTTTGACTTTGTAATTTAGTATAGGTTTCATTACAACTTAACACCTGACAAAAATCATCTCGCAAATCTAATAAAAAAAACGCCTAACTATCAGCATAAATGCTAATAGCCAGACGTCAATAAAAATATCTTAATTGGAATTAACTGATTTAAGTCAGCAATCATCTTCTAGCTTCGATAAGAGACCAAACTGCAAAAACCTTTATCTGCGGCGCCTGCGTGAACTTCTCTTCTTCTTACTGCCAGAAGGCATGAAGGTGGTTATTAGTCCGAGTATCTGACCAATTATCGTTGCAGCAGCTCCTGCCGCACCTGCATAATCCTTGGTTCCTTTAAAAAAAGATGATACACTGTCTCCTATTGATTCGGCGGCTCCGCCGACAGCCTCAACTCCTGAGGAAACCGTGCCGGTAATAGTCTCGACATCGCCAAGAATTTCTGGAACTGATTTGCCGATGCTCTCTGTCAAAACGTTGACATCTGCCATCGTCTTGTCAACTTTTACTATCAGTTCGGGCAGCTGCTCTACCGTTTTCGTAACCGGCTCGTCAAGCTGCTCGACCAGATGAGCGATATCACTCATCGTACGAATCAGCTTAGCCAGAAATACTATTAGAAATACTACAAAGACTATTCCCGCCAATACCAGCAGACCCAGAAGGACCTGCATGATATCGACAGTTACTACCATATCAAGACTGGTCGCGAAACCATCTGAAAAAACCATAATACTACCTCATTTCAAGCTTATGCATCTTGGAGAAGTTCAGGTAATATTACTTCTTCAGATCATCCTCGATGTCTTCCTTAAGATTCTTGGCGTTTTTCTTAACATCATCCTTGATATCCTCAGCTGTATCTACAACTTCTTCGATGATCTCTTCGGTCTCATTCTTGCCCTTCTTAAAGTGCTTCTTGACCTCTGCGGTCTTCTCTTTTGCGACCTCAGCGGCCTTATGAGCAGCTTCTCTGGCCTTCTCTGCACCAAGCTCTGCACCGACACGGATGTCAGCTCTTGTTTCCTTACCTGCTTTCGGAGCAAACAGTAGTCCTGCAACTGCACCAGCAAGTGCGCCTAACCCTACACCAGCCGCTACATTCTTGCGGGCACGACGTTTGTTTTTACCATTAAGTGTGTCTCTGATTTCGTTAAACATGGACAGTATCCTCCTTTTAAATATGATTACTCGCTTATGACTCGGATCTGCCCTGACAGCCAAAACATTAAAATCAGGCTATCAGATAATCATTTGATCCCTAACGTCTATTATACCATAGCATCATCTGAATATTATGTAAAAAACGCAGGTTACGACATGCTGTCAACAAATATGCGCCTTAGTTCACCCAATTGTTCAGCGGCATCTGTATAACCCTGCCCGGCTGCTTTTTCATACAAGGCAGCTGCCTTGCCATAGCTTACGACACAACCGCGGCCAAGCTCATAACAGACAGCAGCAGCATACTGCGCACGATCCAGACCCATTTCGGCAGCCAGCAGAAAACTCTTGAAAGCTTCAGTATCATTAGCAACTACATTTAGCCCCTGCAAATAGCAGATTCCACGGGCATGGTAGCCCTCAGCCTGATTGAGACGACAAAGAGCCTCAGCCGTCTGATGATATTCTTCGAATCGTTCCAGGCGATAATAATAAGGCAGCATGTCCAGCATACGCCGGACCTCGGCACGGGTGGCAACCTGCAGCAACGGTCTACTGTTTCTGTAATCATACAAAACACAAAACAGACTCTCCCAGACCTGCACCAACCAGCGGGCATATTGCCAGGCAAGGCCATAATCATCGTGCAGACTGGCTTCAAATCGTCTTATCTGAGCAGTTGATACTCCGTTTGATTCTCTCATCTTAAGGAGCAGCTCCTGTGGTAATCCTGACTGCACAGAAATATGCAAACAGTTGATCAGGCGTCTGTCATCGGGGTAGATATCAGCCATCAAATTTCGTATTAATCTTGGCTTATGCCAGATTTGACTGCCGAATTCCAGTGAGAGCCTGTGTAGACACTCAGCCATTTCAGCGGCAACTCCATCTGTCATCCCCCTGTAGTGACTCATATCAGACCTCTACACGCAGATTTGTCTGCGAGCCCAGGCGCAGAGAATGTCCGGCAATTATCGGCATGGCCCGTCCAGGTATGACCTCACGCTCGCCGCTGCCATCAGCAGGAGTGAAAAACCAGCTCTGATATGTAAGATTCTTCAAGCCCCAGACATTCGGATTATTAGGGCTTCTAACAACCTCAGCTGCAACCTCTTCCATAACACTCTCATCACAATAAGGCTCCAGCTCACCTCGTTTAAGCTTCGTATCAGCGAGCACTAATATCTGATTAAGACCTGATGATGTACTGATGACAAAACGAGGCGGCGCATCAAAACGGCGCTTACAATGCCAGCACTGTAACTGCTTCATACCAGGCTGCCAGAAATTTTCTGCCCTATCATGAGGACAGCGTACAATTTGATTTTCCAGCTGGCGGAAGGCATGCACCCATTCCCCCTCAGTCACTCTGCGATCAGGATTTTTAATACCATCGGTAAAAGACCTGATAAACAGGTCTTTTATACTCCTGGGACAGACATCCCAGAAACGCAGTGGTGTCTGATATTCAGGATCGGCCGGCAGGCGATTACTGGAATCACGCGGGTCAAAAATAAAGACTGGCCGCTCGCCATAGATCATTCTTTTTGCCGGTATATCCCAGACACGAACCGAATACTCGAGCATGCCATGCATCGGATGATGCCAGATCCAGAAATAAAACAATAATACAGCCAGCGAATAGAGATCGGTCGAAGTCGATGGCGTCTTGCGCCCGACGATAACCTCCGGTGCCATAAACTCCATCGTACCTAGTATCTTGGAACCTGACTGCTGGTCGATGCCGATATTGTCATTGTCGATGATCAGGACATCACCGCTAGAAGGGTTAAACAGGAAATTACCCATCGATATATCACGATAGCAGTAGCCAGACAGATGCAGCTGGCGATAAGCCTGAGCAAGCTGCCAGGATATGCGGCAGCGCTGCTTCATGCCCGGCGATGGTCTCAGCCTGGCCCAGACCTGACCTAACTCCGCATAGGACTTAAGGTCTACCGACGGCATCACATAGCCAAAAGAAGGCACCCTGCTTCGCGTCACTATATCCTGCGGCCAAACAAAACGCTTGCCGGCCTCGCCTCTGGGCGGGCCCATAGAAATCAGCTTCGCGATCATTTTTTTCTGCTGCTCAGTCGCCGTCTGGCGATGATACCACTTGATCGCGACCTGGTCACGTCCGCTGGACGCGAGAAAAACCGAGCCCTGCCCGCCTTCTCCTAGTCTGGCTGTGATCTTGTATTGCTGACCACTAAGTTGTCCTTTGACGATGTCGCCTGTTTGAAGCATTATCTACTCCTTATTGTTCGTTAAATCTCTTCATTACTTCTTATTATTTCGCCTTTTGCGAGGATCTGCTTGCCAGAACATGGTAAGCGAGATATCATCGCCGCTGCCACTTGACGAAACCTTGTCAAGAAAACCAGGTACGATCGCAGTAGTCTCCTTGAAACCGTAATTTTCAATATTCTTGACCAGGCTTCGCAGAAAATCGTCAAAAGCCTGATCACTGGCAAATCCGTTAGAAAGTCCGTCTGTACTGATGCAGATCAGGCAGGGCTCATGCAGGGTCCAGCGGCAGAAACGCCACAATCTTATCGAATCAGTCGAAATCAGCGAATGTGTCTCATTTGCGATCAACTGCTCTGCCGGTGGTATCGGTCTGCCGACCTGACCATCCATATGAGCAACGGTCATATCACCATCACCGATCTGACCGCCGATCAGACAATCGTCAAAAGCGACAGCGAAAATCAGAGTTGTGCCATATCTTCTGTATATGGCAGAAGCTGGCCGGTTATTGACAGTTCGATCTTCCGGGAAGAGCTCATTATAATGACG
>JAAYFZ010000342.1 GCA_012727965.1 Clostridiaceae bacterium | reverse complement strand
CCGCCTGTGTATGACGAGACAGACTTAGAGATAGTCTAGTTTTCTCTACTAGCAGTACCTGCAGCCTTGTCAGACTGCCAATAGACAATCCTGGCGAGATTTTTTGCCACTGCTCAAGTGGCAGGCTGAGCTGCCCCTGTTCGTTGAACTCTGGAATTTCCCCACAGATTTGAGCGAACAATCCGGCCAGAATATATACTGACCATATCTGCTCCTTTTGCCAGTATGGTTGTATGAAACCGGCAAGCAATCTACATAAAATATTGTCGTCAGCCTCAAGCTCGAGAATTCTGGAAAATACACGCGCGATCAGACCTGTACCGCAAAAATTATGCAGCATGATACCATATGGGGCCCAGCCAGTTCTGGTAAGCTCGGTCCGGATCCGCTCCATGCTTAGAAGATCGATTTTCTGATGATGCAGACGGATTGCCTCCAGCAGTTCTTCATCAGGACTCAGATTGAAGTTAAGCGAGAACCGCACCGCACGCAGTTGTCGCAGTGCATCTTCAGTCATTCTCTCATTCGCGCTGCCTACACAACGCAGTTTTCTATCCTGCAGGTCCTGCCTTCCGCCGAAGGGATCAAGCAGCTCCCGGGCAGGATGCCAGGCCATGCTGTTTATGGTGAAGTCTCTTCTTGCCAAATCAGGGATGATATCATGTTCATAACTAACACTATCGGGACGTCGGCCGTCGCTATAGACGCCTTCTGATCTATAAGTAGTAACTTCGTATGATCTGCCGCCGAGGATGACTGTGACAGTACCATGTTTGACACCGGTATCAAGACAGCGTTCAAAAAGAGCCGCCACTTGTGCTGGCAGAGCAGATGTAGCTACATCGTAATCGTCCGGCATGATGCCAAGTGACATATCTCTGACGCAACCGCCCACGAGCCAGGCATCATAGCCATGGCTATTCAGACGATCAATCAGATAAATTGCATCATCCGGTATGATCTTGAGCCAATTTTCTTCTACCAAACTGTCTCCCCTATTCGTCTACAAATTTGCCATATTGTTATGCTATAATTATTGGTCGCTAAAGGTATACTTAATACGTATCTCAACTAAATAATAACACTATTTATCTAGAGGGAAACAACAAATGGCTACTAGAGCAACAAACAATGAGAATAAAAAATATATCCAACTGATTATCGCAGTTTTGATTATAACTGCCATTATTTTCGCCAGCTTCAGCCAGGCTGCAGCTGAGGATGAGCAGATTCAGCTGCAACCGACGATCAGGCTGGCCGCTGGCTTCTCACATAGTGCAATGGTCGATTATGACGGCTCACTATATCTGTGGGGTGATAATACCTATGGTCAATCCAGCGCCGGCAGTGACAGTTATATAGACCAGCCACAGTTGATCGAACTGAACGCCAAGGTGGCAGAAGTCAGTCTGGGTGCCTGGCATACACTTGTCCTGACGGAAAATGGTGAAGTCTACAGCAGTGGACGAAATACTTTTGGCCAGCTTGGTAATGGTTCATGGGAAAATAGCGATCAGCTTGTAAAAATCGAGGGTTTAAGCAATATCGCCGCGATTTCTGCCGGCAGCTATCATTCATTAGCGCTCGGGCAGGATGGCAGTCTCTGGGTCTGGGGCAGCAACACAAACAATCAGCTGGCTCATGCTGAATT
>JAAYFZ010000341.1 GCA_012727965.1 Clostridiaceae bacterium | reverse complement strand
GACCTATACTGTCATTTACGGCCTTGAATGCATCTAAGTCCATAAAAGCAATCGCAAGCTGTTTATCATCATCTGCAGCTTGATCCAATTTAGCTCCAGCCAGTTCGAGAAAACGCGACCGATTAACCAGCCCGGTTAAGCGGTCATAGTAAGCCAGCGATTTGATCGTTTCCTCGCGTCTGACATGCTCGATGGCGCTATAGGTGATATTGCTTAGAATATTGATGAACTCCAACTGCATTTCATCCCATACCAGAGATTTTTCCGTAGAGCTGAAGGTCAGATCGCCAATAATATTATCCTTGTCACGCAGCTGTTTGATAATTAAGGACTTAATACCATATTTTAAGAAATATTCACGCAACAATTCCTCTTCGGCAGGGATATCATCTATACTTCTGAGAACCAATAAGCCTTCGTTCATAAGCTTGCTGCTGGTCCAACTATAAATGTCATTTGAAACTTCTATCTGGTCATCATCAAAAACAATAGAATTTGTATCAGACCAGCTAAATGCTCTGGTTGACTTATTAAGCTCGCTATCATAGAAATAGACCGCTCCGCTATCTGAGCCCAGGAAATGGGCACTAGAGCGCAGCAGATGAGTCATTCTCTGCTCGATAGTCTGATCATCGACATCGAGCATCAAATTAGACATATCCGATATCTGTTTCTGCAGCTGGATCTGATCTGAGTTCTGCTTAAGTCTTGACAGGTAGAGTCTGTTAACCTGCACAGCTCCAAGCACTATGATCGACATGATGATCAATCTGGCTATATGGTCGGCAACATCTATCTGAATGTTTACCTTAGGTGCGCCGATCATCACAATAATTATCGTCATAATACTGGTACCGCTCACAATCGCAAGCGCAAAATGCGAATTGTAGAGAACTGCCATAAGAATAGGAATAACTGGTATTGCCCAGACTGTTACCGAAGCTATGTCAGCATACCGTAAAACAACAATCGGAATAATCGCTGCCTGGGCCATCGCAAACAGCGGCTCACGCACACCTTCAAAAAACTTAAGCTTGTTGACAAGATAAATGAGCAAGGCAACAGATATAAACAGGCCACTTGAATAGAGTGCTTCAGACATGCTGTTATATCCGGGTCTCACAGCCACGAAATATTGAACCGGGAATGAAACTATACCCAAGACCACAAGCACAATCGTCAGTTTGAAGTAGATATCCAATCTGCCGCGCGCATTCATTATGACCTCATCTTGATTGACAGCATCATTAACGAGGAAACCAAAATGGCGGATGGCATAATAGGCAGCAACCATCGGCATCAAAATGATAACCGGTGCCAACTGGGGAATCGCGGATCCCGTTATGTCAGTATGATAATAGCGGTCAAAAACTGTGCCAAAAATTATTGAGAAAAATAACGATATAGTCAGAAGCTTAGCCTGATTTCTAATAACTCTGTCAGCAGTTCTGATACCCCAGGAAATAATCAATATCGTAGCAGCAATATGATATGCCATATAATAAATGGTAAAAGCCAGCTCGATGAAATTGTTGCCAGGCCTGTTGATCCAGCCTGAATCAGTCTGACTTAGATTGAACAGTTTCTCTGCCTGATCAGGTGATATAGCATAGGAATAGAGAAAAAGCAGCGCCGGCAAATAAATCAGCCAAACAAGTTTTGAACGATTGCTATAAGCTTTCCCTCTTATCAGAACAATGCTTAAATGGAGTATCAAAGCATAAAATATAGACCAGCCGATAGCCGAAAACCGATACCAGTTTAGACTGCTCTGAATGTCAGAAACTCTTACAGCATAAGCATAACCGAAGGACCAGATTGCTAAGGAAATATTAGCAACAAGAAAAAGCATAGTCTTAACAGACTTGCCTGTTCTCAGTACTATTTGAATTCCCAGAAATATATAAACGACAAAGGTCATTAAGAACAGTGCCGAGAACACGTCCGATCCATATTGCATAGTTCACCGCCATTCTGTCTGGTCTTAAACAGCTTCTCATTTATCTATCGAATCAAACAGAAAAAACTATAATCAGTAAGTATCCCTAAGCACCTAAGCACCAAATTGCATGTTATACAAACCAGCATAAACGCCGCCGGCAGCCATAAGCTGTTCATGATTTCCGCGCTCATGCAGCCCCTGCTCCGTAAGCACTATTATTTCGTCGGCATGTCTGATCGTACTAAGTCGATGAGCTATGACAAATGTAGTACGTTCTCTGGCTAGAGTCTGCATTGCCTGCTGAATATATTTTTCACTTTCATTATCAAGTGCAGAAGTGGCTTCATCGAAGATCAGAATCGGTGGATTCTTCAAAAACACTCTGGCAATCGATAAGCGCTGTTTCTGTCCACCAGAGAAGCGAACACCACGTTCTCCTACCAGCGTATCATAACCCTCAGGCAGCGATACAATGAAATCGTGAATATTGGCCTTGCGTGCAGCTTCTACAATCTCCTCATCGGATGCATCCGGCTTGCCATAGGCAATATTGTCGCGAATATTACTGTTGAACATATATACGTCCTGCTGCACAATACCAATATTGTTGCGCAGAGATTCCAGTGTGTAGTCTCTAACATCATGTCCATCAATCAGGATACGGCCATTTGTCACTTCATAGAATCGCGGAATCAAAGAGCAAAAAGTCGTCTTGCCGGCGCCTGATGGTCCAACCAACGCGATCGTACGTCCATGAGGAATCTTCAGGTCGATCCTATCAAGCACTACAGAATCCTCATCATAGGCAAAAGAAACATCATCGAATTCGATATCTCCTCTAAGCTGCCCAGCTGGTACTGCATTTTCTCTGTCCTGAATATCAGGTTCAGTATCAAGAACTTCCAACATACGTTCAAAACCAGTAATGCCTTTTAGAAATTGCTCGGTAAAATTAATCAAACGATTGATCGGATCTAAAAACGTATTGATATAGAGGATATAGAGGATAATGCTATCCGCTGACATGCCCGATCGAATAACCAGCAGACCACCCGTAGCTAAAACAGTCAGATACATCATGCCCTGCATCATCGTATTGGTCGCGAAATAGCGTCCCATTGTCAGATAGCTATTTTTCTTGGTTTCGAGAAAACGCTGATTGCCCTGATAGAATTTTTCTCTCTCTATATCTTCATTGGCAAAAGACTGAACCGTCCGGATGCCTGATAGACTATCTTGTACAACAGCATTAACATCAGCAATCTTCTTCCGGTTCTCCATAAATACACGCCGCATTCTGCGATTATAAAAAAGCGCAAAAGCAAACATCAGAACAGTAATTCCGAGCAGAGCGGCTGTCACTTGAAAATTGATGTTTGCGAGAATGATAAAAGCTCCGGTCAGTTTAACTACAGAAATGAAAATATCTTCAGGTCCATGATGAGCCAATTCAGATATATCAAAGAGGTCAGCAATCAAACGTGACATCATTTTGCCAGTTGGATTCTTATCATAATAAGAGAAGGACAGCTTCTCATAATGCGAGAACAGCTGATCGCGCATATCTGTTTCCATCCTTGCGCCCATGATATGACCCCAGGAAGTAACATAATACTGTGCGAACATTCTAACTAAATAAAGAGCCAGCAATCCGAGCGCGGTTTGCAATAACAAAGCTGTCATTCTCTCCATATCAGTCTGAACGAGCACCGTGTAGATCACATAATTAATTAGCAGAGGAATAGTTAAATCGACACCGGAAACAGTACTGGCACAAAGTAGATCCATTGCCAGAGCTCTCCGATACGGTTTGTAATAACTGATAAATCTTCTCACTGTTTCCATGAAGTCAATTATACATGATGCAGATGCAATCAGACAGATGTGATAATGTCGAAAATATCAATGTCAAGCTTGCTTCGTTTGGAAATTTTTAGACAAAAACGCAGGCAAAAGCAATTACCATTATATGCTTATGCTATTCTTTTATGCATTTTGGGACGATATAAAGTAAATAGTATTCTACTATTTATATTATTGTACAATTCTACGCTGCAACTGCTTTGTCTACGATCAAGATGTTACAAGCGATCCATAATGATTTGATATTATGGTCGCTAAGTTATTAGTATGATAGTATCAATAATAGGAATTAAATTGACTACGGGGGTGAACTGCATGCAGTCGACAGACAGAAGAAATAGAATAGCTGATATCCTCAGCCAATCTGATAAGCCAATCAGTGCAACGAGATTAGCCAGCAAGTTTGATGTCAGCAGACAGATTATAGTTGGCGATATTGCCTTACTGCGGGCCTCTGGTATCGATATTGATGCAACACCTCGAGGCTATATGATGAAAACCGATGACCATGAAGGTTATACCGGTACAATTGCCTGCAGGCACAGCTCTGATGCGATGCATGATGAACTATATACGATAGTCGATCTTGGTGGCCGTGTTCTTGATGTTATAGTTGATCATGCGATTTATGGTCAATTGACAGGTAGACTTGAGCTTGCCTCCCGTTATGATGTTGATCAGTTCGTCCGTAAGGTCGACAGAGAAAATGCGCAGCCGCTTTCTCGTATAACAGATGGTGTCCATCTTCATACGGTCAACTGTGCTGACAAAACAATATTCGACCGAATTATCGAAGCATTGCAGGAAAAAGGTTATCTTTATGATTGACATATTATTGTCTCCGGTTTATATTACACAAGACAGGTGTCTTGACACTTGTCTTGATTAGCAAATGGAGCTTGGAGGAACAATAATGAACTCACAAAAATTAAAATTGATGGTAATAGCCGCTATGCTGAGTGCGATCAGCATCATAATCCCGATGTTTTCGCCTTTCAAAATCCTGCTGGAGCCAGCGTCTTTTACTCTGGCTAGTCATGTAGCGATTTTTGTCGCTATGTTTATCTCACCAGCAGTTGCTTTAGCTGTGGCGGCTGTAACAACCTTGGGTTTTCTGCTTGGTGGCTTCCCTATAGTAGTTGTACTGCGTGCGGCCTCACATCTTATCTTCGTTGCGATCGGTGCCTACGTTCTTCACAAGAAACCTAATCTGCTTGATCAGAAGCTGGGGCTGGTGACTTTTGCCTTTGTTATCAGCGTAATTCATGGTTTAACAGAAGTTTTCGTAGTCATGCCCTTCTATTTCGGCAGCAATATGCCAGAGGGCTATTATGCCAGAAGCTTTTTGATAACTGTTATAGGTCTGGTCGGTATCGGTACACTTATTCACAGCTTAATCGATTTCGCGATCGCCAGAGCAGTTTGGATCCCGATCAGTAAATCTGTAGGTAGAAATATTCCAAAAAGCACTGTTAGTCATAAAGGTACAGCCTGATGTCCATATCGGATGATTTCCAGAAGCGAATAATATCGATCACGCTTAACCCAGCTATTGACCGAACCGTCAAGCTGGCAAGCTTAGCCTATGGTGAAGTCAACAGAGCCGCCGCCTCACATGAAGATATGGGTGGCAAAGGTATAAATGTAGCCAGAATGCTCAATTTATGTGGTTGTGAGGTTATGGCCGGTGGATTACTGGGCAATGATGATTTGGCTGTCACTGAGGCTCTGATGAGCCGAGAGAAATTTACTGCGAACTGGCTTACAGTACCCGGTAAGACCAGAACAAATACTAAACTGGTCACAACAGATGATCATAAAACGACCGATATAAACGAACCTGGTTTTGATCTTAGTCCAATCAGCGCTCAATTACTGGACAAATTAAGCTGCAAGGTCAGAGAATGGGCAGCAGAATACGATATGATCGTTTTTGCCGGCAGCTTACCGCCTGGTCTGCCAACCGACACCTATGGCAGGCTGATCAAAATCTGCAAGGAAACTGCTCCTCGATGCTTCATCGCTGTCGATGCCGAGGGTGTACCGCTAAAATATGCCCTTGAAGCCGGAGCAGATATGATCAAGCCGAATCTGGCAGAGCTTGCTTCGCTGACTGGCTGCAGTCTCGATATTTATGATGATAATGATAAGGTAATTGATGACTGCAAAGATTTTATGCAGAAATATAGACTTGAAACGATCCTTCTGTCCAATGGGCAGGCAGGTTCGATTCTATTTACTCGATCACTAGATGATAATGACGATATAGTTATCCTGAGCTCGGCTGCACTTGAGGTAAAACCGTTGAGTACAACCGGTGCCGGCGACAGTCTGCTGGCAGGATATCTGGCAGGCAGATGCAGCGGTCTTGATCATAAGCACAGCCTTGCCATGGCAACAGCCTGTGCCTCGCTGGCAGTCTCAAGACAGAGCTGGCAGCAGCTTGATTCTGCTTCGATCGGGCAATATACCCATAATGCTTATGAGATGATCAGATAGTTTTTATTGATGCACCACGATTCAATTTGCCGGTAAGAATTATCTCTTCACCCTTATATTTATTATCAGAGTGAGTCTGTCCAGACTCGCTCTTTTTGTTCTTGTCCTGAGGATCAAGTCTGCGCAGCATCAGCCTGGCAGCCTGTTCGCCAATCTCCTGAACCGGCTGTATAGCCATAGTTAGAGCCGGAGTCACAAGCGTAGACATATCTAGACTGTCGAAACCGACAAATGAAAGATCTTCCGGAATTTTCAGACCGGAGCGATTTATCGCCATCACCGACCCTATTGTGGTTTCATAATTGGTTGCCAAAACCGCGGTCGGCGGCTCGGGCAGTTCCATCAGACTGTCAAGGGCTTTGTAACCGCCCTCAAGGCTGTAATCGCTGAAGCTTATACAGTCATTATAGGCCTCGAGACCTAACTTCTCATATGCTTGATAATAGCCGTTTAGACGCTGAACAGTGGTGTAAATATCTTCTGGACCGCAGATAATGCCAATTCGGCGATGTCCAGCCTGCAGCAGCTCAGTCGTAGCATCCTCTGCCAGCTGGCGATTGTCGACAAGTACGCGGTCACATTCCATGGTATTAAAACGCCTGTCGACCAGAACAACTGGTATGCCAGCAAGAGCGGCTCTTCTGGCGGCTTCTGATGAATTAGAAGAAGGCATCATAATGATGCCATCGACCTGCTTCTCAAGCAAAAATTCGATTTTTACAGCTTCCTGCTCAGGTCTGCCCTGACAATCACATATCATTGTGCTGAAATTCTCGCGGCTGAGCTCATCCTCGATCGCAGAAATAATATCCATACAAAAAACCATTCTAACACTGGGAATGAGAACACCGATGCTTTTTGTCTTTTTGGTTTTAAGTCCACGTGCCATTGTATTAACACGATAATCAAGTGTCTTGATAGCTTGCTCGATGGCTGCACTGTTAGCGTCAATAACATGTCCACCATTAATATATTTGGAAACGGTAGCAATCGACAGACCTGCAAGTCTGGCAACATCTTTGATCGTAGCAGCCATAGCATTAAGCCTCCTGATTAAATTTTCGCGTCTGGTATGACCGCGAAAAGGTACTCATCTATATAGTGTCCGATATGCTCAAGCAGAAGCTCTTCAGGTTTTGAGCTGATGCGCCCGGCTCTCAGAGCCTGATATGACCAAGGCATATACTGGCTCAGTATGCTTAGCGGAATTTCTCTGCCTGTAAGGTTTTCAATCAGCAGGCGGATCGACGCGTCAACTTGTCTGTCCGGCAGATAGTAGCGCGCTCTGTCTGAGAAGCTGAAGGCACGGGCAAAAGCCAGCTGTTTATCGTCTCCATGATAATGCTTCTTCCAATTGGCAGGTTCTGCCAACATCCTGCTCTCAAGGACATTGCGGAAATTTGATAGTCTGATGCCAGAAGCTGATTCGCTCAGCAGCTCCTGTTCGATTGCTTCCAGAGCAAAAATAGCTTCTCTGAGGGCAAATGTCAGAGCCGGTCCGACCTTAAGAATAGCAATACCATCCTCTACCATTTCACGCAGGCAGGCTGGTGTCTGATAGTCAGTAGAATGTCCCTCAAAAACTCCCTGATTCCAGTCAGCAAGCGAAGCTGTAAGAGCGCTCGCTTTTTGACGGTCATATTCATGGACCTCACTGTCACCGAACTCTACACCAGGCTGAACGACCAGACCGATCACACGATCCCAGGCAGAATCCAGTCCCTGACCACGGAATATATTCTCAAAAGTAGCGAGCGTGCGTCTGCAGTCCTCGGGGGATGTCACATTGATCGCCTCTTCGGCTGATTGTGCACCGCCGGGAATCGGCACCTCGCTGCCGATGACATAAACAGGAGCCTCCGCCTGAGGCTTCTCTGCCAGCAGACTGCGATAGGCCTCTTCGGCGACGAGGCAGAGTGCAGCGCCGCGTGCAGCTATAGTCTCATCGGCTAGTCTGGCATTTATGTCATCATCAGCCAGACGCATGGAGGTATCGAGATGGATTTTGGTAAAACCTGCCAGAACATATTGTCTTACAAGCTCAGCAGCATAGTCCATCGCTTCCTTCTCAGATAAACTGGTCCTGGTCAGCGGCCCCAGATGGTCACCGCCCAGAATCAATCGTTCCCTTGGAAACCCTTCCTCAGCGGCTAAACCTATAACATAGGCAGCAAAATCAGCAGGTTTCATGCCTGTATAGCCGCCATTTTGGTCGACTTGATTAGCTGTCGCCTCAATTAGTGCAGGTTGTTTTGTTGCAAGAGCTCGTCTGAGAACCGCTCTTAGTGCAAACTCATTAGCTGTACAAGCTGAATAGATGCCAACGGCTTCACCCTGCTTCTGCTTGCGAACCATATCTAGTAATATCTTACTCATTCTTTATTCTCCCTTAGTATGTTCCTAAGCTCCCCTGAGCATGAAAATATTTGATTATCAGTCATTTGTCAGCAGTATTTTGCCTTTTACCAAACCTGGTGTCCGGAACATATCGAAGGCCTCAGCAATCTGTGACAGCGGCATGCGTTTAAACACCATGCTATCCTCTAGCCTCAGCTCACCTGTACCGAAATAATGAGCAGTCATTGTCCATTCGCGACCGGGAAAAGGCGCGGAATAACTCATCCAGGAGCCAGTTACCTTGAACTCGCGTCTGTTCATCTTCTCCCAGAGCTCCGGGCTGAACTCGACTGGTCTGCTAGGCGTGCCAATGCAGCAGAGTGTGCCTTTTCCCGCTGTGAGCTCATAACCGATCTTGATCGTGGCCGGTTGTCCAGCTGTCTCGAAAACGAAATCGTAGCCGTGCCCGGCTGTCAGCTCCATGGCCTGCGCCAGATAATCGGCCTCTTTTGTATTGATCATATGATCAGCACCCAGACGTCCTGCCAGAGCCAGTCTGTCTTCATCTATATCGAAAACAGTCACAGATTTCGCACCAAGAATATTAGCCCACTGCATCGCCAGGATACCGATATTGCCGCCGCCAAGGATCGCGACATCACAGCCGCCACGGAAATCAGCCTGCAGCAGACCATGTATAGCGACTGTCGAAGGCTCGAAGAGAGCGCCTTGTTCGAAGGTAACATTATCATCGAAAACGATGGCGTTACGGGCAGGTATTTCAACATATTCGGCAAAAGCGCCTGGTTGTCTTGATCCTACAAATCCGTAGTTGCGGCAGAGAGCATAATTTCCCTGCTGACAGTCATCGCATTTCAGACATGGCATCAGCGGTGCTCCGGCAACTCTATCACCTGGCTTGATCGTCTCTACGCCTTCTCCGACCTCGACGACCTCGCCCGAGAACTCATGCCCCAGTATTACGGGGTAGAAATGAGCAGCATCGCCAAGAACACGCGGCAAATCACTGCCACAGATGCCGCAAACGCGCATCTTCACCTTGATCATATCGGGTCCCGGTGTGAAATCGGGCCAATCGGCATATCTAATATCATCCTTAGCGTACAAAACTCCAGCTTTCATTTCCATTTACCTCGCATATTTTCTTGGCCTTTTTGGCCGTACTATCAATCAATTATCAGCGGTACTGCTCTTAAGATCCGCCAGCTTATGCATTGTTTCCTTGAGAGTCGGATAAAGTGATTCATAAATATCATAATAGGGTTCATAAACCGCATGTCTGTCCATGTCAGGCTGATGCGACCG
>JAAYFZ010000340.1 GCA_012727965.1 Clostridiaceae bacterium | reverse complement strand
GTTCAAGAAGAGGCGGTATCAGTTCCGTAAGTCGTATGAACCTATGGATTTGGTTTCTACTTTCTCCTGCTTGTTCAGCTATAAGTTCATCTGATCGATAATTCGTCCCAAGTTGGGACGAATTGTTTGTGGCTGGCCTTCCTGCACTCCGTTTTATCGCTTCCAACTTCATCTTATAAGCAAATGCCTTCTCGCTCGGAAGCAGCTTATCTCTTTGACGCAGATTACTATCGACCATCGCCACTATGGCGGTTTCATTATCCATTTCCCGGATAATCGCAGGTATTTCAGTTAAGCCTGCAAGCCTGGCAGCTTCAACTCTGTTATGTCCAGAAATGATTTCAAATTGTCCATCCTCAGTTCCGGGCCGAACAATAATCGGCGTCAAAACGCCATTGTGCTGCACACTATTTACCATTTCCTGCATTTGCTGGAAGGGGATGCGGACAAAATCCTGGACCTAAATTGTTATCAGGAGGCTGACAATGTATCCCAAAGATAAAAAAATCAAAGCAGTGGAATTATGGTTAAAATATGATAAATGTGAATCAGATGTAATCAAAGAGTTAGGCTATCCTAGTCACAAGATGTTAGCTCGGTGGCACGAAGAGCTTCAACGCGAATCAGAAACTGGAATTATTCAGGATAGTTTCGATCGATACTCGAAGTACACCAAACAACAAAAGGAAGAAGCAATAAAGCACTATTTCGAATATGGCAAACGTGTATCTCGAACGATACGTGCACTTGGCTACCCAAGCAGAAATATGTTGTTGAGATGGTGTGAGGAAGTAGCGCCAAGACAGCGAAAAATCAAGAGTAATGCTGTAGAATATTCTCATGATCAAAAAGTTAAAGCAGTGGTTACTGTTTGTTCCGGACAAGGTAATGCAAAAGAAGTCTCAGAAACATTAGGAACAAGCCGAGCGACACTGAAAAAATGGCAACGTGAGCTGCTCGGTGAGGAGAATTCCATGGCAAATTCGGAAGATAGTAAACCGATTCTACCTAACGACAAAGATCAACTTATTTCTGAGATTGATACTCTTAAGAGACAGGTTCGGCAATTGAGAATGGAAAAGGATATATTAGAAGCGGCGGCAGAACTAATAAAAAAAGACCAGGGTGTCGATCTGAAAAAGCTATCAAACCGGGAAAAGACAGTCCTGATCGGCGCCCTTAAATCTAAGTATATGTTAAAAGACTTATTCAAAGAGCTATTCTTACCAAAGAGCAGTTATCATTATCAATTCGGGGTGATGAGTAGTCCAGACAAGTATGAACAATTAAGTATCCGTATTGTCGAGCTGTTTGAAGCCAATAACAGTTGTTATGGATATAGACGTATTCATAAACTGTTGGCCTCAGAAGGTCGTGTGGTGTCCGAGAAGATTGTTAGAAGAATTATGAAGGCGCAGGAGCTTGTGGCGATTGCCAAGCGCAAACGCAAGTATAATTCTTACCAGGGAGAGATATCCCCTGCGCCGGATAATCTTGTAAAACGTGATTTCCATTCTGAAAAGCCAAATTCCAAGTGGCTCACGGATATAACTGAGTTTCATATACCAGCAGGAAAGATATACTTATCTCCAATCGTAGATTGTTTCGATGGAATGTTAGTCAGCTGGACAATATCTACCAGACCAGATGCAGAAATGGTCAACTCTATGCTTGATTTAGCTGCAGATAAGCTAAGCGAAGAAGAACGACCAATCGTCCATAGTGATAGAGGATCTCACTATCGCTGGCCTGGTTGGATTGAACGAATTGCTGGATACGATTTGACACAGTCTATGTCTAAGAAAGGATGCTCACCTGATAATGCTGCCTGTGAAGGGTTGTTTGGCAGAATAAAGAATGAAATGTTTTACAATCGTTCTTGGAAAAATGTGAGCTTAGATTCTTTCATAGATATACTAGACAGATATTTATATTGGTATAATAATCTTCGAATCAAAATGTCATTGAACGGAATGAGCCCGGTTAATTACCGATTGAGCTTGGGGTTATCCCCCTAAAATGTCCAAGAAAACATCCGCACCCCCCGATAGGGATTTAACTTGATAACTTAAGGTATTTCTATCTTATAACAAACAATAAACTACGGCTAATTGCCGCTTGCGAGGTATTCGGGTAGGAAGAGGTGAAGAGAAATGTTAGAGAGCGTTAAATGGTTGTTCTTTGATATGGGTAGCACTTTGCTTGATGAAACTGACTCTTATAAAAGTTGGTTTGCAAACGCAGCCAACTTGGTAAACGGAGCGATCTCCGCTGAAGATATAGAAAAGGAATACTGCGCGGGTATGGCACGGTACGAAGCGACTGTTGTCGGTCAGTTAAAACAATTCGGATTCACAGGCAACAGCACGAACCATCTCTATCCGTCCGAATTGGACAAACCATACCCAGAAGCTAAAGCCGTGTTGGAACGTTTATCGAAATCATACCACCTCGGCATTATTGCAAATCAGAAACACGGAGCGGAGCAACGGATAGAGGGCTATGGGATACGCCAGTTTTTCGATGTCATTATTTCATCGGCTGAGACGGGATTTGTGAAGCCTGACCCGCAAATTTTCGAACTTGCTTTTCAACAGGCAGAATGTAAGCCAGACGAAGCGGTTATGATAGGTGACCGTCCTGATAATGACATCTACCCTGCGAAGCGCATCGGTATGAAAACCATTCGGATAAAGCAAGGTTATGCCGCTTGCCAAGAGCCTCGCTCTGAGGAATATGAAGCAGACATAACCATAGGCTCGCTCGGAGAACTGCCAGCAGTATTACGACTGTC
>JAAYFZ010000339.1 GCA_012727965.1 Clostridiaceae bacterium | reverse complement strand
CCGCTGTTGGTGCCATGGAATCTGAGGCGCGAGCAAACGGCAGCACTGCTTGATCAAATCAGGCGCTCAACCGATAGACCAGCCAAGTCCTGCATCGTCACAGGCGGCTCACCAAAATTTGTAATCGAACTGGCTACTGAGCTTAAACCGGATCTGGTACAGCTCCATTTCCGGGAGACAATCGAAGATACCAGGATCATTACCAATGAACTTAAGGAACTGGGTATTGGAATTATCAAGACGATTCCAGTCAGCTCAGATGTAAGACTTGAACAATTCGGGACTGACGATCTGTTAGCAGCGGTAGAGCTGCTGAATGACATAGACATTTATGCGATTCTGGTTGATAGCCGCGGACCGGCTAATGCTGCTGAATCAGGAAGAAAAATCGACACAGGATTCTGCCACCAGGTTATACAGGCTGCCAAAAAACCGGTTATCATTGCCGGAGGTATCAGACCAGAAAATATCGTAGAAGTGATTGAAGAAACCGGTGCCGAGATCATCGATATAATGACAGGTGTCGAAGTAAGCCCTGGAATAAAAAGTTTCGAACTTCTAGATAGGGCTGTTAAGCAGATGTCACTTGCGTGCCTGCAGCCATATCTCCAAGATGACGTTTGTCCTGTCGAAACAGACCCATAAAAAGCATGATCAGTCCGAGTATGGTGCCAAGATTGGCGATCACGATTGAGGTCAAATCGAATTCAGTATAAACCCCACGTATTACGCCGATATGGCCTAGCTGCCAAGGCAGGAACTTGACCAAATTTCTCAACAGACTAAACCTGAATCGATGGTCTTTGAAATTCAGCTTCAAGCTAGCCGCTTTCTTACCAATAGAACCATTCCGGTAAAAGTCGAGATATGAGAAGATCAGGATTATCGGAATAACAGAGGTAAATATCGCAATAAACTGCGATTGGAGTTCTGTGTACTCGGGCAGACCACCGAGGACGAAAACAATGAGCAAAAAATTAACGAGAAATAGAACCGCTAAATAGGCGACTATTACAAGGTAATCTATAAATAATTCCTTAAGTCTCTTCTTGATAGCAATTTGATTAAGAGCGGAGACGATATTGGGGATAACAATAATCAACAACATCTGTGAGATTCGTTTGTGGTGATTTATCTTAGAGTCCAAATCTGAATATATTTCGAAATCGCCCAGCTCAGAGCGTCTGCGAACATAGATCCAGCGGTCATTTGACGCTACATGCTCAACTCCCGTTTCAGACAGAAACTCAAGATATGCACTGCTGTCAGGGTGATCTGGCAGTTCGTCTAGAAACTCAAGGCGATAAATATACCCACCAGGTGAGCCTTTTTCAAAATAGTAACGGCCGAAAGCACAGCGAATAAGGTTGTATCCCTTAGCAGCCATTTTATTGAGCCATTTTTCCTCATGCTCATAATCAAGAAATAATCTAATAACTCTTTTATTTTTCATATGCTTTACTCCCATATATTTTTCTGCCGTTTGTCAGCAGTTCATCTAAACGGTCAAGCTCCGTATTAACAACTTCCAGACCTGCAGTAGTTATCACATATTCTTTCTTGCGGGTCGAGTCTGATGCATCCAGAGACTCTATCCAGCCTTTTTCTGTTAGTGTCGTTAGAGCACCATATAATGTCCCTGGGGCTAGAACGACACGGCCATTACTGATTTCCTGAACAAACTGCATGATGCCATAACCATGAAGCGGTGTTTTCAAGGATAGAAGAATATAGAATACTGCTTCAGTCAGAGCGGTATGTTGTGGATTTATTTGCATAATTTTCGACCTCCTGATAATGCCAATCAATATATCTGCGCACGATATATCGGCTGACGATATAAATATATCGCCTGCCGATATGTTTGTCAATACCAATAATCGGAAACTTACTTAGTTTTTCAGAAGCTCTTGCTGACGATTTTTCATCCTGATCCAGTTTATGAAGCCATAGATGTCATTGACAAAAAACATTGCGAAACAAGCGATCATGGGCAGATAGGATAGATTATCCATTGACGCAAGTATCCACAGTACTATTAGCACGATGTCATTGGCAGCATAGGCTAGAGCATAGTTGGGACTACGAAACAACATTAAATATGACGCTGAAAAGCTCGTAGCTATTGATAATGTGCTGATCATAAGGTTAGCAGTGCCGAAAGCATCTAGAATGAAATAGAAAACAAATGTCACTAAGATGGTGAGAGCTATAAGCCAGATCTTCTGGCTTGTATTCAGACGATGAACCTTTACTTCTGTAGTATCGGCATAAGGATTACGCAGCCAGGTTATTACTGACATCGCAGCGATGGGAGCGGTCATACCTAAATAAGTGATCATTTCGCCGTAGTATCTAAACTTAAGCGATATAACTGCATATAGCAGACTGAACAAAACAGTAAGGAGCTGTCCCCAGACATCGCCTTTTGCCACAAATATAAGAGCTGTTACACCTACAAGTGAAGCAATCAGTGTAAGAAGGTAAAAACTGCCTGAGAGCAAAAAAGAGCTACAGACTACGGTGATTGAGAGCAGCCAGAGCAACCACTCCGCCCTGGTAAGCGTCTTAAATGGATTGCGTAGTATCATTAGAAACCTCCAAAAAAATAAGCACCCGCTTCCACATCTTCTAAGACCTAACGATGTGTAACGGATGCGTAAATGCATCACATTGCCCGGTGGCAAATATTCAACTCGCTAAATAATAATAAATATTGTTGCAATTATCAAGTGTAATTGAATCGAACGTAACCAGTGCTTCAAGAGCCTCAGTGTCTGCACAAGCAAAAAGGATGCCCCTCAGGATCAAGCAGAGTTATAAAATGGTCACCGCCATATTGACTATCAGGTTTGCTGGCGCCAAGCTGCAATGCCCGCTCTACTGCTTCCTCCAGATGATCT
>JAAYFZ010000338.1 GCA_012727965.1 Clostridiaceae bacterium | reverse complement strand
TTGGTGATGATCAGATCATAAGCGTCGGTATAAAAACGCGTGATGAGGCAGTAACACTGGACATAATTTCAGAATGGATCAGAGATTATGTCGCAATGGAAGCAAAAGCAGATGAACTTGCGTCTGCGAATCCTTCCATGCCAGAAGGCGCCTGGGCTAAGTAAGAACTATAATACCGTTATGATTATAATGTCATATATTAAAAAGGAGACTTCTCAGTCTCCTTTTTCCTTATGACCGGGATTAAGCTTAACAGCCTTATAAACGGTTG
The DNA here is from genome assembly GCA_012727965.1 of Clostridiaceae bacterium. Lineage (GTDB taxonomy): Bacteria > Bacillota > Clostridia > Saccharofermentanales > UBA5734 > JAAYFZ01. The sequence continues at coordinate 7,828 of JAAYFZ010000338.1, read as the reverse complement.
CTATTTCTTCAATTGTTAGTTCACGGCACTGCCCAGGCTCAAGACCTTGATCTAGTATTATTGGTCCAATGCGCCAACGATGAAGTTTAGTTACTCGTCTGCCGGTACCTAACATCATTCGCTTGACCTGATGATATTTACCTTCGTGAATGGTCAGATCTGCCTGAGTTTCAGAAAGCAGTTCAAGCTTGGCAGGACGACAGACTGCTCCGTCAGCTAGACTAAGACCTGAAGCGAATTCTGCAATATCTTGTTCGGAAAACATTTTACCAATCGTATCGACACGATAAGTTTTCCAGACCCCCCAGCGAGGACCTGTGAGTCTATGACCTAGAATACCATCGTTTGTGAGCAGAAGGAGGCCGGTAGTATCACGATCGAGTCTGCCAACAGGAAAGAGCTTACTCTTTTTCCATTTTTCAGGGATCAGGTCTGCTATCGTAGGCAGCCGATCGTCCTCCATGGCTGTGATAAATCCTTCAGGCTTATGCATCATCAGAATGACTCTTGTTTTGACTATTGCCGGATGACCATCTATTCGAAGTAAATCATATTCTGATTCCTGAACATCAGTTCCGGGGTCTCTAATTATAGTTTCACCAATGGAAACTTGACCGCTTTTTATCAGCAGTTTGACCTCAGAACGCGAACCATAACCTGAATTAGCCAGACATTTATCCAATCTCATGCCGGCATTATAGCATGGAAGGTTCAAGAGTGGTAGAATCAAGAGAGGTACAAACAATTGGGAAGGAGGCTGACTAATGGCAACTAGAGTCATAAATCTTGAAGAGGGTCTTCCAAGAGTTGAGAACGCGATTTTTAAGCTTAAGCTTGAACTTAGTACACTTAAGCGTTCAGGAGTCAAAAATGTCAAAATTATTCATGGCTATGGATCGGGCGGCAGCGGTGGTGCCATCAGGTCGGCGACTCATCAATTTCTGCGTGATCAGGTTAAGCAGGGACGCATAAGAGCATTTTGTCCCGGCGAGAGCTTCGGTCCATTTGAAAATAGTGGGCGAGACATCATCTCAATGGCACCGGCATTTCGCCGCGATCCGGACTGGGGCCGTCAAAATGACGGAGTTACTCTGGTCGTTCTTTAATTTCTTAAATTCAGCTGCATCTGTTTTTATACTGATTAACATGCATTTAACATTGTGCTAATCGTCCTCTTATCTCCCGATGATATTATTTGCTTAGCAGATAAATATCCTGGGAAAAGAGGAGGATAAATGGCAGCTGATAAGCAAATAGACGCTCAGATAATAACTGATAAACTGAGCCTCTTCTATGGAAATTTTCAAGCTCTAAAATCAGTAAGTCTAGAAATACCGGCCAGGCAGATAACTGCTCTGATCGGTCCTTCAGGCTGCGGAAAATCAACATATATCAAAACATTAAATAGAATGAATGACTTGATTCCTGGAGTAAGTATTGAAGGAAGTGTCCTCATAGACGGAGAAGACATCTATTCGCCTGATGCTGATGTAAATCTCCTTCGAAAAAGGGTCGGGATGGTTTTTCAAAAACCCAATCCGATGCCAATGTCTATATATGATAATATCGCTTATGGTCCGCGTGTACATGGCACAAAAAAGCGTCGCGACCTCGATAAAATTGTTGAAACCAGTCTGCGCAGAGCAGCTCTCTGGGAAGAGGTCAAGGATAGATTAAGAAAAGATGCCTATAGTTTGTCCGGAGGTCAGCAGCAACGTCTATGTATTGCCAGAGCGCTGGCTGTAGAGCCTGATATTCTTCTGATGGATGAGTCAACAAGTGCACTCGATCCACTATCAACCATGAAAGTTGAAGAACTGATGTATGAGTTGAAGCAGAAGTATACGATCGTAATAGTTACTCACAATATGCAGCAGGCTGCCAGGATCAGTGATCGTACAGCTTTTTTTATGTTAGGTGAAATTGTTGAGAGTGCAGCAACTGCGAAATTATTCAATGATCCGCAGCATGAACAGACCGAAGCCTATGTTTCAGGCAGATTCGGCTGATAATTGATGGAGGGAACACATGATAGCCAGAGCCAGTTTTGAAAAGGATATGCAGCTTCTGCATGAAGAAATAACCCGTATGGGTGCACAGGTTGAATATGCAATTGAAGAGGCAATCGCTGCCCTTATTGATCTTGATGACAAACGCGCCTTAACTGTAATCAGCCAGGATGATATTGTTGACGAGATGGAACGAAATATCGATAGACATTGTGTTGAGATTATCGCAAGACAGCAGCCAGTTGCCAGAGATCTTAGAGATATTACATCGGCTCTTAAACTGATAACTGACCTTGAGCGTATAGCTGACCATGCCAGCGATATCTCTGAAAGAGTACTGGCGATGACAGAGTTGCCAGTCAAGATTCCTGTTCCTTATGACATCGTCACTATTACCAAGCTGGCGAGAACCATGCTGCGAAGTGCTCTTGACGCTTATGTCAGCAACAACAGGGCTATTGCCGCAGACGTCATCAACATGGATAATAAGGTAGATGAGCTTTATCTCAAGCTTAAGGCATATTTGACCAGGATGATGTCGGTTGATTCAGACAGTGTCCCTCAGTTGGTCGAAATGCTGCTTGTCTGCAAATATGCGGAGAGAATTGCTGATCATGCACAAAATGTCGCTGAATGGGTCGTCTACTATATTGATGGCAGACTTAAGGATGAGATCCAGGAGGGCTAATAGCAGTGCTGATTGCGCTAAGGAGATTTAAATGGTAGAACCTGTCATAGTTCTGGTTGAAGATGATGCTGTAATTTCAGAGCTGATCGAGTTTAATCTTAAAAACGAAGGCTATGCAGTTCAATGCTATCGCAGCGGTGATCAACTGCTTGCTGACATTGATCTGAAAAACGATATTGAGGTTTCACTTTTTATTCTGGATATAATGCTTCCTGGTATAGATGGATTTGAATTATGCAGGCGCCTGCGGAAGCTTGAGAATTATGAGCTCACTCCAGTCTTGATGCTTACAGCCAGAGGCGCAGAGAGCGACAAGGTTAAGGGCTTGGAAAATGGTGCTGATGATTATCTTACCAAGCCGTTCGGAATGCGTGAATTTATGGCCCGGGTCAGTGCTCTTATCAGAAGATATAAACAGATAATCGACCTTCAGGCGAATAATGAAACATACAGAGATGCCAAAACAGTTGTTAGTTCGGAGAGAAAATTATCTGAAACTTCTAACGGCACTCAAACAATTCGTCCAGGCATGATCAGCTCACATAACATTACGATCGATGATATTCGTCACCGCGTTTATAAAGATCAAGATGAAATCGAAATGACGCATAGAGAGTATGAGCTGCTGAAATTTCTGATGATCCACAAGGGTGTTGCCTATAGTAGAGACGATCTCCTCAATTATGTTTGGGGTTATGAATATAGCGGCGAAACACGTACTGTTGATGTTCATATCAGGCAGCTAAGGCGCAAACTGGAGCAAGATGATGCTCGCCCGATCATGATCGAGACAGTAAGAGGACGGGGCTATCGCTTCAGTGATAAATTGACTGATTAGATAAATGACTGATACTGTCGAACAGTATCGTGGAGGTTTTCAATGCTCAAGCGGATATATCTTCTGGTGGCAGCCATAGCATTAATCGCTGTCATGGTAACTGGCTTAGTCTCCTTCGATGTTATAAGTCAGTACAATGATCAGGCGGCACATCGCTATTTGACTTCTATGTCAAAAATCGCGGCTTCCGAGCTTGACGATGGCAGTGACCCCCAACAAGCTGCAGATGCGGCTCTGGCTGCTTTTGCCGATGGCTCAAATAATTTGAGGATAACGATTGCTGATATTGATGGGAATGTCGTTTATGATAATCAGGCAGACCCGACGAATATGGATAATCATGCTGACAGACCAGAGATAATGCATGCTATAAGAACAGGTACGATCGGCAGTGCTATCAGATCGAGTGACACTGTTGGCGAAGATATGCTGTATCTGGCAATCGTTTCTGAATCTGATATGGTAGTCAGAACATCAATGCTGCTAAATGCACATCGGTCCGCTATTTTCAGCATGATTCGAACATCGGTAATTGTTCTGCTGATAGTAATCGCTTCGCTGGCCCTGGCCGGCCTGCTTCTGGTTAAATATATTACCAGACCTCTAAGCAGCCTGCATGAAGCAGCTGTCGCGATGGGGCAGGGTGATCTCTCGGCACGAGTTTTGCTGCCGGAAGACAATGAAAATGAAATGTCCAGACTGGCACAGGCATATAATTCAATGGCGACCAAGCTTCAATCTGCCATGGAAGAGTTAGCTGACCGCAAAGCCAGACTCGATGCTATTCTTGACTCAATTACTGATCCAGTGCTGGCAGTAGGTGAACGCTGTGCAGTAACCTTCCTCAATGCACATGCAAAAGTTGTTTTCGGTAGAAGCATTGATCCTGATGATGCCGTATATCCACTTGTTCTGATCACGCATGATCCTAATACTGAGAAGCTGGCAGAGGAAGCCATGAGCAGCCAGCAGACGGTAAGCAAAGAGCTAAGTCTCAATACAGAACAGGGTGACATTATTTTTCATGTTACAGCTTCGCCGCTTAAGGGTAGTCAGAATATAGGCGCTATAATTACGTTTCATGATATCAGTGAAGCCAGAAAAGCTCAGAAAATGCGCAGCGATTTTGTCGCCAATGTCACACATGAGCTCAAAACCCCGTTGACTTCGATCAGAGGATTTATTGAAACACTGCGCGGCGGCGCTATTGCGGACCGGAAAGTAGCAGATCGGTTTCTGGAAATTATAGATGTTGAAGCTGAGCGACTGCATCAGCTGATCAATGATATTCTGATATTATCTGAAATTGAACAGCAAACACTTGATAAAGAAGCTGAAAAATTCGATCTGAACAGCTTGATCGATGAAGCTGCTGTCTTGCTGGATGACAAAGCAGTAGCCAGAGATATTTCAATAATTGTGAATCAGGATATCGAACAATTGCCGGTTCAGGCTTCACGCAACAGAATCAAGCAAGTGCTGCTGAATTTATTGGATAATGCAATAAGCTATGGCAAAGAAGGCGGCAAAGTCTATATCAGCGCTATCAGACAAGCAGATGGTATGCTGGAGCTGACAGTCAGGGATGATGGTCCAGGTATTTCCAAGGAGCATCAGGATAGGATTTTCGAGCGTTTTTACAGAGTCGACAGGAGTCGCTCGCGTGATGCCGGTGGAACCGGTCTGGGACTGTCGATAGTTAAGCATATTGCCCAGCTCTACCACGGACAAGCCAGTGTAGCAAGTGAACCAGGGGCTGGCTCGACTTTTACCATTATGCTTGATATCTAAGGTTCGTAATAGTGTAGTTTTAACGGAAAATGCAAAGAGAGGGGTTCGTAAATTGTACGGGCCTCTTTTATGTTGTTTGCCGTGCCTGCCCCTCGTGATATAATGCTACATGGATTTACCAGAGCGGGAGGCACAAATGACTCAGCAAAATGATATGACTAAAAACAGTAATAGCATCATCTATCCACAAGACAAGGCAGATATGCCTAAGCCCTGGCAGCAGTTCATTACGGCCTGTGAGAGCTGTAAACAATGTGAGCTGCATCGGTCGCGGAAGAACGCTGTAGTGCTAAGAGGAGCTATTGATGCGCAGCTTATGATCATCGGCGAAGGACCAGGTGCAGAAGAGGATGAGCAAGGGCTGCCTTTTGTCGGAGCTTCCGGTAAGCTGCTTGATCTGTTGCTTCAATCATATGGTCTTGGTCCGGATACTTTTCATATCTGTAATATCGTCAAGTGCAGGCCGCCGGAAAACCGCGTGCCTTCTCCTGAAGAAGCAAAAACCTGCAAGAAATTTCTGGCATCGCAGTTTACGATGGTTAAACCAAGAGTAATCATTCTTCTTGGTTCGACTGCCTATAAATACTTCACCAATAGTAATGAAGGTATAACCAAGGTTCGCGGTCAGTGGATCGAGAAGAACGGCTATTTCATTATGCCAACCTTCCATCCTGCTTATATTTTGCGTAATAACACCCAGAGGATCCATCTCTGGCACGATATTGGTGTAGCCAGAAAGAAACTTGAAGAGCTTGATCTTATAAGCCCGTTTTCCTTCCAACCGGAAATGCCGACAGGGAGGCGTTGAAAATGTATATAGAAAATAATGAAGTTAAGAAGTATCCGGTCGCTGCTGTTATTTCCTGGATACTGACAGTGCTCTGGATGGCTGTAATTTTTTTGTTTTCTCATCAGGACAGTGATTCATCTTCAGGTCTTAGCGGCCAACTTGCAGCAGTATTAGTGCGTTTGACCGGCGGACAGCTGGATGGGCCAGAGCTGCTTCGTTTCGAGGGTATGCTAAGAGTTTTTGCTCATGGCTTCATTTTTTTCGTTCTTGGACTGCTTGTCAGCTATGCCTTTGAAACCATAAATATAAAAGAGCTGCCGAACGCAGCTCTTACCTTCATCGTCAGTGCATTATATGCGGCCTCAGATGAACTACATCAGATTTTTGTGCCCGGGAGGGCCGGAGAGTTAAAGGATTTTCTCATCGACTGTGCAGGTATAGTTCTTGCAATTATCGTCTATCAGGTCATCCGGACTTTTATTGATCTTCATTCAGAACTTGAGGTCGGAGCTCAGGATGAGCTCCGACTATGATTAAATTATCAACTTAGAAGCAATAAACTGATAGCCATTACGACCATTCCGGCAACCATACCATAGATGCTCAAATGCGGTTCGCCATATTCGCGAGCGGATGGCAGTAGTTCATCAAGGGAAATAAAGACCATAATTCCCGCTACAGAGGCGAATACAATGCCCATGAGTGCATCACTCAGGAACGGCATTAGAATTAAGTAGCCAATCAGTGCGCCAGCCGGCTCGGCAAGTCCTGACAGGAAACTAAGGCGAAAGGCTTTGCGCTTGCTACCTGTGGCGAAGTAGACCGGCACTGATACAGCGATTCCTTCCGGAATATTATGAATTGCAATGGCTATGGCAATAGGGATTGCAATTTTACGATCATGTAAAGCTGAAATGAATGTAGCCAGACCTTCCGGGAAATTATGGATGGCGACCGCGAGTGCCGTTAATACTCCCATTCGCATCAGCTTCTGACTATGTGCGTGACCGCCGCTGCCGAAATTGTCTACACTCTCTTCTGACATGCTTTGGCGCAGACTCTTAGATGATTCAGACTCGATTTTTACTGCAGTTTCACCAGGCTTGAACTCCAGTTTCTGACCATTGAGATCACAAACTTGAGTTCCATCCGGTCTGACATAACAGTTTTCCGGTTTCATGTCCTCAATGCGATACATTTCATGCGGATTTTCTGCGCTGGGGACAATTTTGTCGATTATCGCAATCAGCAGCATGCCCGCAAAAAAAGCAATAACCGTAATTAATGATCCTTTGTTCTGTCCAAGATCAGCAACCAAATTCTCATTTGCCTTGGGGAATATTTCTACAAAAGAAACATAAATCATAACACCGGCAGAAAAGCCCAGGCTTACAGATAGAAATCTTGTGTTTGTTCGCTTGGCGAAAAATGCGATAGCACTGCCAATACCGGTACTTAGACCAGCGAAAAGTGTCAATGTAAATGCAAAAACTACATCATTGTCAAATATTCCAAACATTCGGTTTTATCTCCTTACCACTTTATATATAAACATTCTACTTGTTCAGTGAGTATTTTCCAATCACATTTTACATTCCTGAGAAGTGGAGCTTGTATATACAGGTTAAAGATTGTGCAATGAAAGTGCAACAAGTTATAATGCTGCAAATTACACAGTCACGTTACAATATGTTCACGGATAAATGTTCAAG
>JAAYFZ010000337.1 GCA_012727965.1 Clostridiaceae bacterium | reverse complement strand
CTAAATGATATAGAGGTGATCGATCTGTGAAAACAGGTAAGCTGACACCGCAGGAGCTTAATGAGATAGTCTTCAGCAGATTGCCGCCGCTGGGGCCTGGCATAGTCTGTGGTCCGGGAAATGGTCTTGACTGCGCAGTGATTGAATGCCCGGAAGGAAGCCGCCTGATCATGTCCAGCGACCCGATCACAGGTGCCAGCAAAGATATCGGCAGACTGGCAGTTCACGTATCTTGTAATGATCTGGCTGCCTTCGGCGTTAAGCCTGAAGCGATTATGCTTGTGTTGATTGCGCCTGTTACAGCGGTCAGAGAACAGCTTAATGAGATCATGGATCAGGTAGCTTCAGCATGTAATGAACTTGGAACCTCTGTTGCTGGCGGTCATACTGAGATCAGCGATGCCGTAAACCGGTTTTTGTTGACGGCTACTTCTGTCGGTTTTGCCACTGGTGATTTGATAAAATCGAACGGTGCGCGGCCGGGCGATAGCCTTATCATGACGAAAACAGCTGGTCTTGAGGGTACAGCAATCATTGCTGCCGACTTCCCGGACAAGCTCGCAGGATGTTTAAGCGAGGCTGAGATAGCAGCCGCGGCTTCTATGATCGATCAGATAAGTGTTGTGCCTGAAGGACTTTGTGGCCGTCGTGCCGAGGTTCACGCAATGCATGATGTTACCGAAGGTGGTATCATGGGTGCGGCCTGGGAAATGGCAGATGCTGCTGGTTTGGGCCTTAAAATCAGACAAGAGGCAGTGCTGGTTGATGACTTAACTGCAAGAATCTGTGATATTGTCGGGATCGACCCATATAGGCTGATCAGCAGCGGTTCCATGCTGATGGCAACGGATAAGCCGGAATTATTGCAAAAAGAGCGGGCAGCTGAGGGTATTGCTGCGGCAGAGATCGGCTGCTTCACTGAGAGCTCCGATAGAGTCATAGAATTCCAGGAAGAATTGCTCCCTCTGGAACAGCCTGATAGAGATGAGCTTTACAAATTGGTCTAATAATGTAGAATAGTTTTGATATATATGGTTACAAGCCAGGAGGTTAAATCGAATGATGTATTCCTATCTTTCTAAGACTGATCCTCAGATTTATGAGGCCATAATGCAGGAAACAAACCGTCAACGCTCTAAGATCGAGCTGATCGCATCTGAAAATTTCGTGAGCGAGGCTGTTCTTGAGGCCTGCGGTTCACCGCTTACTAATAAATATGCTGAAGGATATCCCGGCAGGCGTTATTATGGCGGTTGCGAATATGTAGATATCGCTGAAAACCTGGCTATAGAAAGAGCAAAAGAACTATTTGGTGCAGAGCATGTCAATGTTCAGCCGCATTCAGGTGCGCAAGCCAATACTGCCGTATATTTTGCCATGCTTGAGCCTGGCGATACTATTCTTGGTATGGATCTTGCTCATGGCGGTCATCTGACACATGGTATGGCAAAAAATGTATCGGGTAAGACCTATAAGGCTGAGAGTTATCAGGTAGATCCGGTAACTAATTTGATTGATTATGATGCGCTCAGAGCAAAAGCTCTTGAGGTTAAGCCGAAAATGATCGTTGCCGGTGCCAGTGCATATCCCAGAATTATTGATTTTGCGAAATTCCGTGAGATCGCTGACGAAGTCGGAGCACTGCTATTTGTCGATATGGCCCATATAGCCGGTCTGGTCGCAGCAGGTCTGCATCCAAGTCCGATACCTTATGCCGATTTTGTTACTACAACAACGCATAAGACCTTACGCGGTCCCAGAGGCGGCATGATCATGTGCAAAGAACAATATGCAAAAGCAATCAACTCAGCCGTTTTCCCAGGCCAGCAGGGTGGACCTTTGATGCATATCATTGCGGCAAAAGCTGTAGCCTTCCTGGAAGCGCTTAAGCCTGATTTCAAACAGTATCAGCAGAATATACTCGATAATGCCCAGGCGCTTGCTTCAGGGCTTATGAAGCGCGGTATCAAGCTTGTATCCGGCGGCACAGACAATCATCTGATGCTTGTAGACCTAAGAGGTACAGGTGTCAGCGGCAAAGAGCTTCAGCACCGGCTTGATGAGGTGAACATCACCTGCAACAAGAATGGTATACCTTATGATCCAGAAAAACCTACGATCACCAGCGGTGTACGTTTAGGTACTCCTGCTGTTACCAGCAGAGGTATGAATGTTGCTGATATGGATGAGATCGCAGATCTTATCTACTTGACATTGACTGATTATGAAGGGGCAAAAGCTGATATAATCAAGCGTGTGGACGCGATTAGTTCTAAATATCCCCTTTATCCGGAGTACTGATAAATTATGAAAGAAACCCCTTCAGAACCTGGTCCTGCGATTAATGACCGGCAGCCGCTGGCTTATCGCATGGCGCCTGAAAACCTGGACGAATATATTGGCCAGGAACATATACTTGCTAAGGGAAAAATGCTCAGAAGGATGATCGAAGCTGATAGACTCAGCTCGATCATCCTTTTCGGCCCTCCGGGGACTGGAAAAACATCTTTGGCCAGGGTAATTGCTGCACAAACAGCTGCAGGTTTTACTAAGCTTAATGCTGTTACCTCCGGTGTTGCTGATATCAAGCGGGTAATAGCGGATACGATCAATCCAATATTGAACCCTTCAGGAAAAACCGTATTATTTATCGATGAGATACATCGCTTCAACAAGGCTCAACAGGATGCGCTATTGCCTCATGTTGAGGATGGTACTTTGATCCTGATCGGTGCCACAACTGAAAATCCGTTTTTTGAGGTTAACAAGGCCTTGATTTCCAGATCAACAGTATTTCAGCTATACCCGCTTGATGAAGAACATATTATTCGTGTTCTCAACAATGCTCTTACAGACACAAGGCGTGGTCTCGGGAGTTTTGATGTCAAGCTAGAAGAAGAGGCTCTTCACTATATCAGCAATTTATCTAATGGTGATGCCCGTATTGCTCTGAATGCGCTTGAGCTTGCGGTGACAACTACACCAGCAGATAGCAATGGCGCTATAGTAATTGATCAGTCAGTTATAGAAGACTGCATGCAGAAAAGGAGCATCTCATTCGACAAAAATGGCGAAGGTCATTATGACAATATCAGTGCCTTCATTAAGTCAATGAGAGGCAGTGATCCTGATGCTGCTGTTTTCTATTTGGCCAGGGCTCTTCATGGCGGAGAGGATATTGAATTTCTGGCCAGGAGAATTCTCATTTGTGCAGCTGAGGATGTTGGTCTGGCCAACCCGCAGATGCTGGGCATTGCACTCTCAGCATATCAGGGAATAACTATGATCGGCATGCCGGAAGCCAGGATACTACTGGCAGAAGCTGCTATCGCAGTCGCGACCAGTCCTAAATCTAATGCTGCTTATGTAGCTGTTGACGCGGCTCTGGCTGATATTAACGACAGACAGACTGGCGAGATCCCGATGCATCTACGCAATGCTCCGGCAAAAGGGATGGAAGCGCTGGGCTATAAGCAGGGATATAAGTACGCTCATGATTATGAAGGTAATATTGTAGACCAGGAATATCTGCCGACTGCCATCGCAGGCACTGTATATTATAAGCCGACGGCAAATGGTTATGAAGCCAGAATCAAAGAATGGCTCGATAAAAGGAGGAAAAAGAACAATGGCACTTGAATACAGCATAGGCTATGGTAGAGAACAACAATTGTTTAATCTGCCTGAGGCCAATCTGTTGATGGATATGAAGGCGAATGTGCCGGAACGTCTGACTGCTGAGGATGAATTGATCAAGCAGGCTCTAGCCGAGCCTATCGGTACAGCGAGAATCGGCGATATTTGCAGACCAGGCGAGAAAATATGCATTATCACAAGTGATATCACCAGGCCCTGTCCTTCACATAAGATATTACCGCCTCTGCTGGCGGAGCTTGAGGATGCAGGTGTCTATCCCGAAGATATAACCGTTGTTTTTGCTCTTGGCAGTCATAGACGTCATACAGAGGAAGAGAAGAAAAAACTGGTTGGAAATGAAATTTATGCCCGCGTTCATACAGTTGATAGTGATCCAGAGGATACAGTCTATCTTGGTATGACTCAGTACGGCACTCCTGTTAATATAACTTCATTTGTGGCACAGGCCGACCGCAGAATCTGCCTTGGCAATATTGAGTATCATTATTTTGCCGGTTATAGCGGTGGCGGCAAGGCAATCATGCCTGGCGTATCTGATAGAGCTGCTATTCAGGCTAATCACAGCAGAATGGTTGAAGAATGTGCCAGAGCAGGTGCTATTGATGACAATATATTGCGGCTTGATATTGAAGAAGCTGCTGATATTTGTGGCTGTGATTTCATTCTCAATGTCATTCTTGATGAACAGAAGAATATTATTGCTGCTGTTGCCGGCGATCATCGTCTGGCTCATAGGCAGGGCTGCAGAATACTTGATGACATCTATAAGATCAAGATTCCTAAACAGGCTGATATAGTTATCGCAACACCAGGCGGTTTCCCTAAGGACATAAATCTATATCAGACGCAAAAGGCCCTTGATAATGCTCAACATGCTGTCAAGCCGGGCGGTATAATCATTTTGGCTGGTCAATGCTCAGAGGGGTATGGCGAACATGTATTTGAGGAATGGCTACTAAATGCTCAAGAGCCTCAGGATCTTATTGATAGAGTCGGCAGAGAATTTCAGCTTGGTGGTCACAAGGCTGTCGCCATAGCAATGGTTCTGGCAAAAGCACAGGTTTTCTTCGTCTCTGATATGCCATATGCTGAAGCATCCAGAACCTTCATGAAACCATATACGACTGTTGAGCAGGCGCTTAGAGATGCACTGGAAATAATGGGCAGTGATGCAAGCATAATTATCATGAGTCATGCTGGTTCAACCTTGCCGGTTTGCTAATGAGTTCAGACCTTGCAGTAATTCTATACAATTCCCATAACAATACTGGGATAAGTGGCAAAAAGTAACTTGAGTTACTACAGTAGAAGGGTTACAGGCATAAAGTATAACAGGACAGCAAAAAGTCAAATGCTGTTCCATCTATACAACAGCCTGGTTATTTCGTAAGATATTAGCTGGTCTTGATTGAATATCTTTACCATGAAAGGGATGACAGAATGAGCGATAAGAAAAGGGTCTATTTAGACTATGCTGCGACTACTCCGGTAAGATCAGAGGTGCTGGAGGTCATGCTCGATATATATAATAACAACTTCGGCAATCCTTCATCTTTTTATCAGGAAGGCCAGAAGGCTGCGAAAATCATTGATCAATCAAGAGAAACTGTAGCGGGCTGTATTGGTGCAAGACCTAATGAGGTTTATTTTACCTCTTGCGGAACTGAATCAGACAATTGGGCTATAAAAGGCGCTGCAATTGCTCAAGCCCAAAAGGGTAAACATATCATAACTTCAAGTATTGAGCATCATGCTGTCATACACCCTTGTGAAGCTCTTGCCAGGCAAGGATATGAAATTACCTGGCTGGATGTTGACCAATACGGTCTGGTAGACCCTGATGATGTTAGAAAAGCGATTCGTCCTGACACGATACTTGTATCGATCATGATGGCCAATAATGAAATAGGTACAGTTCAGCCAATTGCTGAGATCGGCAAAATATGCAGAGAGAACAAAGTTCTATTCCATACTGACGCGGTTCAGGCCGCTGGCGCTCTAAAAATAGATGTAAAAGAACTGAATATTGATTTGCTTTCACTTTCGGGACACAAAATATACGCACCCAAGGGTGTTGGAGCTCTTTATGTCAGAGGTGGCGTCAAAATCGCTAATCTACTTGACGGCGGCGCACAAGAAAGAACAAAAAGAGGCGGTACAGAAAATGTTGCCGGTATAGCGGCTTTTGCCAAGGCCTTCGAGCTGGCTGTATCTGAAATCGATGATAATGCCAGAAGACTCAGCAGCATGAGAGATAGATTGATCGGGCAGGTCATGGCTGAAATACCTCATGCCAGGCTAAATGGACACAAAACCAGTAGACTGCCGAACAATGTTAATATCTCTTTTGAATTTATAGAGGGCGAATCAATACTGCTGATGCTTGATCTTCTTGGATACAGCTGTTCCAGCGGCTCAGCTTGTACATCAGGCTCACTTGATCCTTCTCATGTGCTGCTGGCGATAGGCCTGCCGCATGAAATCGCTCACGGGTCGCTAAGGGTTACATTTGGAAAAGACAGCCAGGAAGAAGATGTTGACAGGCTTACAGCGGATCTTAAAAATATAGTACAGAGATTAAGAGATATGTCTCCTCTGTATTCTGATTTTCTAAAGGCTCAGAAACAGGCTTAAATAACAATAAGTTATAATAAATAATTATGAAAGCAGGAGATATTATGCAGTATAGTGACAAGGTAATGGATCATTTCATGAATCCCCGCAATGTTGGTGAAATCGAGGATGCCTCGGCAAGCGGAACAGTAGGTAATGCCAAATGCGGCGACATCATGAAGGTAGATCTTAAAATTGAAGATAATGTGATCGTAGATGCCAAGTTTAAGACATTTGGTTGCGGATCAGCTATTGCTACCAGCAGTATGGCTACCGAAATGATTATCGGCAAGACTGTTGAGGAAGCTCTTTCAATAACTAACAAGGCTGTTGCTGAAGCTTTGGATGGACTGCCGCCGATTAAGATGCATTGCTCTCTGCTGGCTGAACAGGCTGTCAAAGCAGCAATCAAAGAGTACTATGAGAAAACAGGCAGACTGAATGATGAGAACAAAGCTCTCTTCGACATGTTGGAGGAAGACCCCCACTAATGGCAGGACAAATCAGTATAACGGCTGTGCCCGACAAGCGGGAAAGACCGAAAAGAGTCATGCTTGGAATCAGCGGCGGAGTGGACAGCTCTGTCGCTGCTTTGTTATTGCAGCAGGCTGGTTCAGAAGTTATAGGTATGACGATGATCACAAATGATGATGGCTGGACCGCAGCAGATGATGCTGCGTCTGTTTGTGCGTCACTTGGTATCAAACATATAATTGAAGATGTCAGAATTAAATTTGCAGATTCGATCATAAGAGAATTTGTTTTTAGTTATACCAGTGGTAGAACGCCTAATCCATGTATCAGCTGTAATCCAAAATTCAAATTTGATCTGCTCTACAAGCTGGCAGGTGAATATGACTGCGATGCAGTCGCTACAGGTCATTATGCTCGCGTAAGACTAAATGATAACGGCCGCTATGCGATGGAGAGAGCTCCAGCAGGCTTAAAGGATCAATCATATTTTCTCTCAAGACTTAGCCAGGAGCAATTAGCTGGTCTTCATTTCCCTCTAGGAGCATATGAGAAGCCAGAGGTCAGGGAAATTGCTCTCAAGCATGGGTTGCTGACGGCAGATGGCAGCAGCATCGGACATAAACCAGATAGTCAGGATAACTGCTTTATCCCAGGAAGTTATGCCGAATTTATAGCAGAATACCTGGGGAAAAATGCTCCGGAGCTGCTCTATCTCACTAAGCCAGGTAATATTATTGATGAAAATAACAATGTTATTGGCAGCCACAAAGGGCTGATACATTATACGATCGGCCAGCGAAAAGGTTTCGAAGTCAAAACAACTGACAGATTATTTGTTATCGGCCGTGATATAGGCAGCAATACTCTCAAGGTGGGCGCATATGAGAGCCTCATGCGCAAAACCATCGAAATTTCTGATGTTGTTTATTCAGGCTTACCGAGAATAGATGGACCTCTAAGACTTAGCGGCAGGATAAGACACTCTGCCCGCGAAGCAGATTGTATAGTTT
>JAAYFZ010000336.1 GCA_012727965.1 Clostridiaceae bacterium | reverse complement strand
CGCCTACTGTTATGAATATATCTGAAGCGTCTCTCTCAACAGCCTCCTGCATGATCTCAAATATTGTCACCATTACCATCTCTCTCTCAATCTTTAATCCGGAATCCAGATCACACCGGTCTCGTCTGTCTGAGGCCGTTCGCTCTGCCGCTGCTGCCACTTCAGCTTATCGATAAGCAGCTTGCCTTCTTCAGCCATGCTGACAGCCAGCTTGACCTCGAGCAGCTGAGTTGACTGCTCCGAAGCAGTATCGCCCACTATATAGGAAATCTCCAGCACGCCCTCGCCTTCTGCTATTTCAGCCTGAACCTCTTGCGCACCGATCTGTTCCAGTTTTTGCCTGGCCAGCACGACAAATTCTTCGCTGATAATATCAGTTTGATCGGCTTCTGCCTTATCTTTGATCTCATTAGCGAGTTGAGCCTGAATCTCAACAGCTTCAGCATCAAGTTGATAATATGTCTGAATCCAGTCTGCTCTCTTGCCTGCCAGACGTCTGTCAGCAGCAACCGTTACAAGTGACAAAACACCTAGCAGCACAAGAACAGTTAGTACCAATATAATCAGTGCAGAAGCACTTCCTGTCCGGCTATTTCTTCTTGTCATTTTGCCACCTCCGCCGGTAAATACCTGGAAGCAGTCAGCTCATATATAAGTTCTCCATCACTATCTTGAGAATTTGCGTCGTTTTGGGACACTTCCTCGATCGTGATCATTATCTGCCAGACATCTTCTATATCAGTCTGTTTCTGTCTGACTGTCAGCAGGAAAATATCCTGACCTGCAACAACCGGCAGAAGCTGACCATCTAGCGATGCTTGCCAGACATTTTCTTTTACAGGACTTGCTACAAATTCCTTGGGTTTGAAGCCAGCAAGCGATTTGCTATCTAACAGTTGATATGAACCTTCAGTTGGCACGCCCTGCCATGCTTCGGCGATATTAGCAGCAAGTATCACCGATCTGTCGATCTGCTCCGTTTTGCGTGAGAGGCCGTCTGATACGAAGAACATGCGTGCGGCAATTACTCCGAATATCGATAACAGTGCGATTGCCATGATCAGCTCAGCAAGAGAAAACCCTTTGCGATCAGGTTTCTTGCCAGTTTTTTCAGCACCGGCAGAAGTATATTGTCTATTAGCACTCCTCCGGATCATCATGAATCAAGTCCTCCTGATCTGATATAAAACTGTCTGGTCATGCTCTCAATAATCTCACGATCATCTTGCTGGTGTTTAATGTTCAGTGTGACCTCAAGTAATTCGTCGGAAATAATTCTGATCTCCCAGCTATCTGCATTTGCCAGTGGCTGCCCTGCAGACATAGCATCTTGCATAGGCATACCTGGGAGAGTATGAAGTTCATAAAGCTTGCCGTCCTGTATATATATCCATGTCTCTGATTTATTGAAATCGGGAATTGTCGGGTTCTTGATCTCTCTGACCAACTTGATGGCTGTACCGTTGCCAGTCGGATCAGTTCCTATATTGATTGAATCGAAGCTATCCGATTTTTTAAGCTGAACATCAATATAAGACATCGCAGTTCTAATATCTGTTCGGCGATTACCTGATTCAGTAAGACGCATCCAGGCCCTGCTGCCAGCCGCGGTCAATGAAAATACAAGCGATGCCACCAGTACCAGCAGCATCATTACGAGGACAAGCTCGACAAGGGAATAACCTGACTTGCTTCTGCTCTTCATCGTTCTATCACCTCGATGACGGGCTTCAGATTGCCGCCAAAAGACTGATAGAGATAAACATATTTCTCTTCCTGAAGTTGCAAGCCGTAGTTTTCTGCCAGATAACTGAGATCGACCGGATAGGAGCCCTCAAGAGCATAACATTGAAGCGCCGAGCTGCTGACCGCACGTCTGGCTGTTTCCAGACCTGCCTGACGGCTGCGCTCTTCTATCCTTGCCAGACTCGAAGAAATCGCGGCAATTATCATGATCGATACAGCCACCGCGATCAGTACTCCAAACCCTCTTAAGTCAAAACGTCTCCTCATTTAATCTATAGCCTCCGGGCTTGTCAGCCTATTGATGACATAATTTCTATCAGTGGCAGCATAACAGTCAGAAGAATGACCGCAACTATCAGCGAGAGAATTATAACGAGTAGAGGTTCCACCAGACTTGTCAGTCTAGCCAGCCGGTTCTGAACATCTGATTCGTAAGTCCCGGATATTTTGCCCATAACCTGATCAAGATTGCCCGTGCGACTGCCCAAGGCAAGCATTCTGGCAAATATCTTCGGGAAGAGCTCTGTCTCCTGTAAGGCTTCGAATGGGTCTTTGCCCCTGCTGATTTCTTCCCGACAGCTGATGATTTTACGTCTGATCAATTCGTTATCCAGCATATCTTCAGTCATTTTTAGTGATGTATCAAGATCGATGCCGCTGCTGATCAGATAAGACAATGCGAGCGAAAAACGAGCAGCATATATTTGTCGATAGATCGAACCGATAAAAGGAGCTCTAGTCTTGAATTTCTCAAGCATTAAGCGGCCTTTCTGCTGTTTAAACCAGATGACTAAAACTATGATCAGGAATATGATCAGTGGCAGCAGCCACCAGCCATTGGGCCAAGAAACAGGCCAATATTCAACAGCGCCATTGAAACACCAGGCATTTCACCGCCAAAAGCTGATAAGATATCACTGAAGATCGGCAGAACTCTTACGATCAGCAGGATGATAACTGCCGCCATCATAACAAGAAGAACCACTGGATAGACCAGAGCGCTTCTAAGTTTCCTGCGCAGTTCGGCATCGCGCTGATAAAAATCTGAGAGATTAGTCATAACACGATCGAGATTACCTGAGATCTCGCCGATCTCAGTCATACGTACAAGATATGGAGGAAACCCGCCTGCAGCAGTCATTGCCGCTGACAGAGGAATCATGGTTTTTAGTTCTGATTCAAGTTTCTTCAGAACATTCAACTGACGCTGATCATCAATACTATCAGCAAGCAAGGATACACCATCATGTATACCTATTCCTGATTTCTGTACTAGAGCAATCTGCTCACAGAACCAGGCCAGGTCTTCAGCTTCCATCTTAAGCGCGCCTGCTTTTGCCATTTTGAAACCCTCCTGTAGATGCATCACTTCCAAGTCTGTTTTGATCCATTTACTGACAGACTCAGCTGAATCAAGATTATTATACACTCTATGTTCGAGTTTTACTATAATCGACAAGCCCCACACAGTTAACAGCCTATAACGATTTTGTTACGTTCCAGTCAGATTATTAGCCCTTCTGCTACTAGTAAGCCATTATTTGCAGTATAATGACCATATAGATTTGAAGATTGATGTCGCGTCGTTCTGTTCACAGATTAGGCGCTGCTATTTATATAATTGAGGGAGCAAACCATATAATGTATGAGAGTTTTGATTCTAAAAAATCATACAACAAGATCAACCGGTTCCGTACAGCGGTCATATCGGTTGTTATTCTGCTTATAGGCAGTCTTGTTTTGCACGGCTGTCAGTTACGTACGCTCGAGACCAGTCAGACGGACACTGATCTGGAAACTTCAGAAACAGTTATCGAATCGAGGACTGAGCCGACTACGACTGAAACCACAACAGAAACTACGACTGAAACCACAACAGAAACAACGACTGAAACCAGCAGCGATACAGAAACCACTACCGAGACCACAACGGAAACCACTGAGTCAGCTACGACTACCGCAAGACCAAGTACAGCAACAACAACCAAGGCACCTGTAGCGACGACAACCAAGGCTCCCGTTGCGACGACGACGGCACCGCCGCCGCCGCCGCCAACAACTACAACTACCACTGCAGCCCCAAAACCGTCAGGCGGTAGTTTCCCTTTTAAGAACTACGGTGCCTACTTCAGAGATAATTACGGCAGCAATGCCAATCATGTCGTAGCTGATTATGCTGACATCATAACTGTAACGCTCGATGTCGGCAGCGCACCAAATGGTGTAGCACTGG
>JAAYFZ010000335.1 GCA_012727965.1 Clostridiaceae bacterium | reverse complement strand
GTGCCAGGTTAACTGCGGTTAGTGTCGGGCAGTGCCACCTTAACGCCGCCCAGTGCCACTTTAAACTCAAGCTGTCTTCTGTTTCCTCATAAATACTGACAATGATATTGACAAGTAAATAAATATAATTTATCATGTGACCATAAGGTCATATGACCAAGCGGTCACTATATCTGGAGGTGAGGAGTTGCCGAAACAGACATTTTTGAATCTGCCTGAGGAGAAGAGAGCGAAGATCGAACAGGCTGCGATCAATGAGTTTACTGCTTACAGCTATGATCAGGCGAGTACGAATAGGATCGTTGAAGCGGCTGAAATTCCGAAGGGCAGCTTTTACCAGTATTTCGCAGGGAAGAAGGATCTTTATCGGCACATTTTGGACAAAATTCTGGAACGGAAGATGGAGTTTCTGACGCCAGTGATGGCAAATCCAATGGAGATGGATTTTTTCCAATTGCTACGTGAGACTTATGTGGCGGGATTGCGTTTTGCGACGAGTAACCCGGAGTTACAGCAGATCAGCCAGAGACTGATGGCGGATCGAAATCATCCGGTTTTTGTGGAGTTTATTCAGGATAATATGGGCAAGGCGGATGATGTATTTCGTCAGCTGATTCAACTGGGAATTAGCAGAGGAGAACTAAGAGAAGACCTGGACGTGGCTTTTGCAGCTCATATTATATCTGAAATGAACAATTCAGTGGCGGACTTCTATAAGTCATATGTTAAGCAGACGATGGATGATGATTATTTGAATATGGTTGATAAATTGCTGGATTTCCTGCGTAGGGGAATCGGCAGTAGTGAACAGGTAGGATCTTAGTATCAGAAAGGCAGAGTCTTTATGATCGATGTTAGAAATTTGAGTTATTCGTATAGCCACAATAAGAGTTATGCGATCAGGGACATCAGTTTTGAGGTTGGCGAGGGTGAGGTTTTTGCTCTGCTTGGTCCGTCGGGTGCGGGCAAGTCAACGACACAGGGGATATTGACCGGACTTCTGCCGATTCAGACAGGCGAGGGCGAGGTTGCTGGTTTCGATCTGCGACATATGTCGCGGGACCTGTTTAATAGCATCGGTGTTTCTTTTGAGCAGTCGAATGTTTATGGCAAGCTGACGGCGCTGGAAAATTTGGCTTTTTATCGTAAGCTGTTCGATGTGGAGACTGAGGATCCGATGGAACTGTTGAAAATGGTTGGTCTCGATCATGTGGCGAATAAGAGGGCCGGCGATTATTCAAAAGGCATGAAGCACCGCCTGACTTTTGCCAGGAGTATGATCAATAAGCCGAAGCTCTGGTTCCTGGATGAGCCGACGACGGGCCTTGACCCGACGATTGCAGGTCAGATCAAGGATATTGTGCTGAAGCGCAAGCAGGAGGGCACAACGATCCTGCTGACTACGCATAATATGTTTTTGGCGGATCAGCTGAGTGATAAGGTTGGTTTTATCGTAGATGGTGAATTGAAGCTGATAGATACGCCGCGTAATCTCAAGTTGAAATATGGTCAGAGGCTTGTGCAGGTCGACTACTATCAAGACGGCGAGCTTGTTTCGGAGACGTTGTCGCTGGCGGAGGCCGGTGAGAAGCATCGCTTATCTGAAATTGTCGCTGCCGGCAATATCGAGACTATGCATTCGCGTGAGGCTACCTTGGAAGAAATATTCATCAAGGTTACTGGTAGGGAGCTGGTTTACAATGAAGCTGATTAGTACCTTCCTTAAGGATCTTAAGCTTTCGCTGAGAAGCTACTATATCTATATCGAAATAATTATGGCGCTGCTGATCATCGCGGTTTTACTCTTCGTGGTGCCTGATAATATGAGTTCAGGCTATAGGTTGCTGGTGCATCTTGACATCGAAAACGCAGAAATCTCACAGGTTGTGGAGCAGTTCATGAGCAAGAACGACAGCTCTATGATCGATGAGCAGATTTTTGCTGATCTGGATATTTCCAAACTGGCAGAAGAAGAGCTGGAAGCAAGCGAGTCAGAGGAGCCAGGGGTTCAGACAATTGAGCTGGTCGATTCGGTCGAGCTGCTGCGTACAGGTATGGAAGAGGACCGTAATACAGTCGGCATGGTTGTTTCTTTCAATGAAGAGACCGCTAAGCTGGCTATGGAATTTGTGCTGCAAGGCTATGAGAGCGAGCAAATGCGTAATTTGCTGCAAGCGCAGTTTGCGGCGCCGATGACGGCACTTCTGCCTGGCTATGTTGACCAGACCGAGCTGACTGTTCTTGATGAGGCAGCCGAGAAGTTACCGGCAAAAGTCAATTTGCTGCCGGTGTTGCTCCTTCTGAATTCTTCTTTTGTCGGCCTGTTTATTATTGCGGCTTACATTTTTATGGACAAGGAAGAGGGTACGATCAGGGCGCTGACGGTGACGCCGCTGCGGATCCGGGAATACCTATTGAGCAAGGTTGGGATCATGCTGCTAACAGGAATCGTGACCGGTTCAATGACTGTGCTGGCGGTTGCGCCACGACATGTTCATTATGGCCATTTTCTGGTTCTTATGATTTCTTTCAACCTTTTTGGTTCGGCGCTGGGACTGTTGATCGGCAGCTTCTACGATACTCTGACCAAGTCGATGGGTTCGCTTTATTTGGTGATCATCGTTCTGGCTTTGGCATCAGTATCATATTTCATGCCGGCATTCTCTCCTCTTGTTATCAGGCTGCTGCCGTCATATCCGATGCTTTTCGCGATCAGGGAGACTCTGCTTAAGAGTCCGGATATTGGTTATATCTATACCTGGGCAGGAGTATTCATCGCAATTGGATTAGTGCTTTTTGCACTGGCCGAATGGCGTTATCGCAAAACGATAACAGTTTAAGCGGGAGGTCGCTATGTTAAGAAGAATTTTAGCTGTTACTATGCGGGATCTCCGCAGTGGTATGCGTGATGCCATGATACCTTATATTCTGATCGCGCCTTTGCTGGTTGCTGTTCTGTTCAAGCTCTTTGTGCCGGGCGTTGGCAGCACTGTCATAAATGTCGCGATGCCTGAGACAGCGGAGCCGGCTTTTGCCGAATATGTTGAGCGTTATGGTGAGGTCGAGCTGCTCGAAGATCGTGATGCGATCGTTAAGCGTGTACAGGCGATGGATGATCTGTTCGGCATCGTGCCCAAGGCAGATGGCGGTTATGAGCTGATCGCGGCTGGTGATGAACTGACAGGCACTGTTGAGATGGTGCAGTCAGTCCTGAGTTCATGGCAGAATCCTGATCTGGAGCCGCCTGTTGAGCTCAAGATCTCCGATATGGGCTGGGAACTGTC
This sequence comes from Clostridiaceae bacterium, assembly GCA_012727965.1. Lineage (GTDB taxonomy): Bacteria > Bacillota > Clostridia > Saccharofermentanales > UBA5734 > JAAYFZ01. The sequence goes on along the minus strand of JAAYFZ010000335.1, from coordinate 6,130 downwards.
GCCGCTGGCGCGGTTCGGTACCAACTTTCTGGTTGTGTTTATGTCGGTTTTCGGCGGTATGATCGTTATGCTCAATCTGGTTGAAGAGAAGCAGTACAATACGATGGCCGCGATTAATGTCAGCGCTATCAGGCGCTGGGAATACGTACTGGGAAAAGCCCTGCCCGGACTGATCTTGCCGATCCTGCATGCTTTTGCCGTCTTGGTGATCATGGGTTTTACGGAGGTCGATTATTTGCAGGTTGCCGTTGTTGCGTTCGCGATCGCGCTGATCAGCATGATCATCGGATTCGTAGTCGGAGTTTATCAGAGTGAACCAATCGGTGCGGTCGCATCGATGAAGATCCTGTTTTTGCCGATCATGGCATCGGTCTTCGGTGCTATCTTCCTGCCGGAAAAATGGCAGCCGGTGCTCTATTGGTCACCGTTCTACTGGGCTTACCGTTCGGTAGATGATATCGTGCTGCAACAGGCGGCCTGGAGTGACATCTGGCTGCATAACTTGATAATAATAGCTATTACAGCACTTGTTTTTGCCTTGATGCATAAACGCATCAAGCAGGGCATGAGAGCCTAAACACAAAAGGGAGGGAAAGTTATGGGATGGTCATTACTTGGACTTTTGCTAATAGTGTATGCGATCGTAGTTGTTTATATCGCGCTTAAAAAACCAGAAAAAATCTGGGACATGGCGAAAATCAAAATGTTCCGCAAGGTCTTGGGCGAGCTGGGTACGGTGATATTTTTTATCGTGTTCGCGTTGGTTGCTCTAGGCTTCGGTATCTGGCTGATGGTGTTCAAATAAACTTATAAGGCCAATACGCCAACCAAGACAGATCAGATCGCAGGTTTCAGCCAGAGCTTGACCTGCTGGGAGACGACTTGTGCCGGCAGCATAGCGGCGTAGATTTTTTCCATCTCTGTCAGTACGAAGGCATCGTCTGTCTGAACGGCTGTTTCCTGTCCGAACGGCTGAAACATAATGGTAAAAGCCACGCCGAACAGGTTGGATCTGATTCTGGTACGACGGAAACCGTTGCGTCTGTAGAAGGCGATCCTGCGTTCTCGTATATGCTTCTCGTCAGGATCAACAGCGGCACGTACGCTCTCGACCTCGGCGATCATACCTTGGCAATTAGGAAAATCCTCAATTAGCCGCGGACGCAGCAGCTTAAGAAATTTGCTGCCGTAGCCGCGGCTTCTGCCGCCTGCAATAACTGCGAAATAGTCTAGAAGCAGGCTGTTCTGATGCTTCCTGTTTCTGCCGGCTGTTGAAAACAACGCATAACCACGAAGCCTGTCATCGTCAAACAGACCATATGCATGGTAAAGACCACGCTCGCAGAGCCCTTCCACAGCCCAGAGGGGTTTGAGTTCATTGTCGGGGAAATCCTGTACCATGTGTTCATCATATATTTCTGCAATCTGCTCTCTGCTGAGAGACTGTACCACTAGCATATAGTTCTCCTATCGGCGGCGTCAGATGACGTCCGTATCATTTTGCCTTGTTTACTAAGATAAATATATATATTATCTATTGTATTCGGAAAGTTCAACCGATACGGTTTTTCGATAAATAAAATTGATATGTTAAAATGTATGGGAAGTTCCGGGAGGCACAATATGACTAAACATGAAAATACTGAGCAGGACTTGCAGGCTCGAATGAATTCAGAGGCTGATCTGGCTGCTAAGATGCTTGAATATAAGCAGTGGGCAGTAGTAGGCGCGAACAGCAAGCCTGAGAAATATGGCAATAAGATATTTCGCAGACTGCGTGCAAAAGGCTACGATGTCTACCCGGTCAATCCGGTCTATAAGGAAATCGAGGGTGAACAGTGTTATCCCGATCTGAGCAGTCTGCCTTCAAAACCGGAGGTCATCAACATGGTTGTCTCGCCTAAACGCGGTGGTGCTTTTCTGAAAGAGGCGGCCGAGCTTGGCATTAAATATATCTGGCTACAGCCCGGCACCCATGATGACAGTGTCATGTCGTTGATAGATGAACTTGGTCTGACTGCGCTGCAGGGCTGCGTGCTTGTTGCGACTAGATGAAGCTTGTCGAATATATACTGGCGTAATCTGATCACATAAAATATAAACCGATAGATCAAATCAAAACACGGAGGACACAATGGATATTCTGGACCAAATAATTGAACTGCTGATTGTTTTCGCGACGACGACTGGTATAAAGATAGTGATTTCCATCATTATCCTGATCGTTGGTCTTAAGCTGATAAAAGTCTTACTCAAAGTAATCTCCAGATCAAAAGGGTTCACTAAGATCGATCCTAGTGCCCATGGATTCATTCTCAGCTTTGTTTCTATCAGTCTTAAGATCTTGCTCGGTATAAGTATCGCCACCTTTCTCGGACTCGAGATGACATCGGTCCTGGCAGTCCTGGCTTCAGCTGGTCTGGCGATTGGTCTGGCGCTGCAGGGCGCTCTGGGAAATCTGGCAGGTGGTCTGATGATCTTGATCTTCAAGCCTTTCCGCGTTGGTGACTATATCGACAATCATACGGATGCCGGAACTGTTTCCGAGATCAATATATTCTATACCGTACTTAAAACAATTGATAATAACAGGATCATGTTGCCAAACGGCGGTCTTACAAATACCTCGATCGTAAACTATTCGATGGAGGAGAGAAGAAGGATAGATCTGGTATTTACTACTGCCTATGACGCAGATATCGAGAAGGTAAAATCCATTTTGCTCAGTATTGCCTCTGACCATGAGCTTGCGATCAATGAACCGGCAGAGCCCTTCTGCAGACTTGTTGAGCATGTAGACAGTGCGCTCTCCTTCACACTGCGCGTCTGGACTATGTCTGAAAACTACTGGCCGATGCGCTTTGACCTGATCGAGCAGGTTAAAAAAGCTTTCGATCAGAATAATATTGAGATTCCTTATCCTCAGATGGATGTTCATCTCGATCAGAAGGTAAATTGATTAAATTTAGTTATTGCTGTTTATTGACTAGCTAAGCGAATAAATAAGATGCGGTGCCGCTAAGGTGCCGCATTTTTTGTGTACATAAATACAAATATGAAAATATTAACAAAAATCGTCGACCAAATATCTCGATTATATTTTCAAGAAACCAGATGCTGTAACTTATGACAAATTATAAGAAGAAATAGTAAAAATATTATATAAATGAAATTGAAAAAGCTGATATATCAGCTTGGAGTAAACTAGCGTGTTAGACATTATACCTGTGAAATAAGCTTATATCAGGCTTTTCAACGATTCTGCATTGATTCAATAATTGAAAAGTTACAATAATTATCATCTATACGAACATAGTTAATATGGCAAGAATTACAGTCTGTTAATCAGAATAAAAAGATGAAGCGTTTGACATGAATCCGGTATCACGCTATAATTTCAACGATTGTTTTGAAAATTCTAGCCAACATGGTGATGACAAAATAGGAGGAGAAATTAAATGAAATTCAGAAAGACAACCTTAGTAGTAGCGATAGTATTGCTGATGGCGCTTGTAATAGGTGCTTGCGGCAAGGACAACAAAGACAGCCTCGAGCGTGTTATGGACAATAATGAGTTTATTGTCGTAGGCAGCGGTGGTTATCCGCCGTTCAACTTCATTGGTGATGATGGCAGTGTTATCGGCTTCGATGTCGATACAGGCGAAGAGATCGCTAAGAGACTTGGTGTTGAGCTCAAATATGAGACATCCGATTGGGACGGCCTGACAGAAGGTCTCCGCAATGCTCGTTATGATGGCATCCTCGGTAGTATGGCTATCACAGAAGATCGACTGAAAGTAGTAAATTTCACTAAGCCTTATTATTATTCAGGAGCACAGCTGTTTGTACGTGCTGATTCAGGCATCACAGATCCTTCTCAGATGGAGGGCAAATCAATTGCTGTTGCCACAGGTACAAACTTCGTCGAGGATGCAGAAAACCTTGGCGCTGAAGCAGTTCTCTATCAGGATGATAATGCCACGATGATGGAACTGATCAACGGACGCGTCGACGGAGTTATTACAGATCGTCTGGTCGGTATGGCATCTATGTCCGAGCTTGCCGGTGGCGATGAGCTGATGATGGCTGGCGAAATTATGAGACTTGAAGAAATGGGTATTGCCATCAATAAGGATGATGAAACCCTTCTGGCAAAAGTCGATGAGATTCTGGCAGAAATGCATGCTGATGGCACAATGACGAAAATCAGTGAAAAATGGCACGACGGTATCGATATTTCTGTGAAATAACAGAGTTTCGATATTTGTAGATAATTTATCAACCGTCAGTTTTTCTCTTGAAGACACTGACGTCAGCTGAGAAATAAACTTCAGCTAATCTTGCGCAAGTATGGTATGCCCAGCTTGCGCAAAGTCTGGAAGGAGACTTTTATGGACTTCGCAACGTTTCTGGAATATTTCAGAACCTTTATACCAGCGGCGTGGACAACACTGCAAATAACCTTCTTCGGTATCCTGGTCGGTGTTTTGCTAGGTATTATCTTCGCTCTGATGCGTATATCAAAAACTAAGTTCCTGACATTGCCGGCAAAACTATATATTTCGATCATTCGCGGGACACCGCTGCTGTTGCAGCTGCTGTTGATTTATTTTGGTCTGGTCAATATTGTCAGACTGGACAGAATTCCATCAGCTATCATTGCTCTTGGTATTCATAATGGTGCTTATATCGCCGAGATATTCCGCGGAGCGATTCAGAGTATCGACCGTGGACAGAAGGAAGCAGGTATTTCGCTTGGTATGACCGGCGGTCAGGTCATGAAGAGAATTATTCTGCCACAGGCCTTCAAGCGCGCTATACCGCCGCTGGGCAATCAGTTTATAATCGCTCTGAAAGATTCGTCGCTTGCCAGTGCGGTTGGTGTTCAGGAACTCTTGCTGCATTCAAGACAGCTTGCGTCTGCAAACTATCTTATGATGGAAATGCTTACAATAGCAGCAATATTCTACCTGATCATGACCTCGATACTGACCTTCCTGACAAACCGTCTCGAACGCAGGCTCAAGGTCAGCGACCACAGAGTCTAATAGCTAATGCGAAGCATTTGCTCCTAATGAAAGGATGTATCAAGTATGGATCATATGATCAAGATAAAATCACTCAGTAAATCATACGGCAAGCTGAAAGTACTTAAGAATATCGACCTGGATGTCTCACCTAGTGAAGTTGTGGTTATTATCGGCGCCAGCGGCTCTGGCAAAAGCACACTGCTGCGCTGCATAAATTTTCTGGAAAAACCGCAAAAAGGCACCATCACGATCGATGGTAAAGAGGTCAATCACAAGACAAAAAATCTGCACCTTATCCGTCGTGAAGTCGGTATGGTATTCCAGCACTTCAATCTGTTTCCGCATATGACCGTTATGAACAATGTTATTGAGGGACTGACGCAGGTTAAGAAGGTTCCGCATGCTGAAGCAATCGAGCAGGGCAAGGCCATGCTGGAAAAAGTAGGCATGCTTGACAAGGCTGATGTTTACCCGGCGATGATCTCCGGTGGACAGAAGCAGCGTGTGGCTATCGCCAGAGCTCTGGCTATGAATCCGCAAATCATGCTCTTCGATGAGCCGACATCGGCACTTGACCCTGAGCTGGTTGGTGAAGTTCTTCAAGTCATGAAGAGTCTGGCGGAAGAAGGCATGACCATGGTCGTGGTAACTCATGAGATGGGCTTCGCACGTGAGGTTGCCGATCGTGTCATCTATATGGATGAAGGACAAATTGTTGAGCAGGGATCATTTGAACAGGTTTTCGACAATCCTCAGAATGATCGCACCAAGGCTTTTCTCAGCCATATCATTTAAGAGTAAGACTTGCAGGCTTAATTGAAAATATCGCTTCTTTCAGCTAAGATAAAATTATCGGCTGATCGTGTTTGGCTTGTGTCAGCGCGTTAAGGAGATCGTAATGCTTGAGGGTTGGCTTGTAGTAAATAGATTTCTGCGCTCAGATAAATTTTCTGAGCTATATGACTGGCTGCTCAAAGCTGCCAGAGATAGTAATATCGAGCTTAGGCTCATACATAACGATGCGCTGTTAATAGATTTGCAGGATGGACCAATCAAGATGGATCATCCTGCTTTTTGTCTATTTTGGGATAAAGATATTC
>JAAYFZ010000334.1 GCA_012727965.1 Clostridiaceae bacterium | reverse complement strand
GTCAGAGACAGTGTTTTGAGACAGTTTGTAAATGAACTTAGAGCGCTTGGAGCACAAGCTATCTCAATAAACGATGAGAGAATGGTTGCCATGTCTGAAATCAGGGCAAGTAATCAGGACATCATCATCAACGGCAAGAACTATGACAGGAGAACAGTGTTTGAGATCAAGTCAATAATTGATCCTGCCAAAGAAGCATATTTTCTGGATTACCTCGACAAGGTCAAGGTATCTGTACAGACAGATCTTAGCGCAGATCAATATGATATCGCGATCCAGACAGTCGATAGCGTTATTATTCCTGCTCTCAAAGAAGACAGTATTGCCTTCAAGATCGATCTGCTCATGCCTCAGGCGCAATGATCACATAAATACTGTATAATTAAGACTTAGGCAAGGAGATATATGGAAAAAAGAATTGTACTTGATCATGCCCAAAATGCTGTTGAATTATTTGGCAGCATCAATGGCAATTTGACCATGATAGAGCAGCAGCTTGAGGTAAGAGTAAACATTACAGAAGATGGCTTCGTTATAAGCGGGGAAGAAACTAATGTAACCAAGGCCTCTGTTGTTTTTGACCGTCTGCTGGAAATGTATCGTAAAGGTCATGCAGTCAATCTGCAGCTGGTTACCTATCTTGCCGATTCGGCCAGACAGGGATTAATGGATCAAGTAACGGCCTATTCACCGGATAATGTCTGCGTAACTGCCAAGGGCAGACCAATCAAGAGTAAAACGATAGGGCAGAAGCAGTACGTAGATGCGATTGCCTCCAATGATATAACATTTGCAATTGGACCTGCAGGAACTGGTAAAACATTTCTGGCTGTAGCTATGGCTGTAAATGCTTTTCGGGCTCAACAGGTTTCCAGGATTATTCTGACAAGACCAGCAGTTGAGGCTGGCGAGAAGCTCGGGTTCCTGCCAGGTGACCTGCAAAACAAGGTCGACCCATATATGCGGCCGCTCTACGATGCTCTGCATGAACTAATGGGGACAGAGCAATACCTGAAGAATCTGGAAAAAGGATTGATAGAAGTTTCTCCGCTGGCCTATATGCGTGGCCGAACATTAGATGAAGCTTTTATCATTTTGGATGAGGCGCAGAATACGACGCCGGAACAAATGAAAATGTTTCTTACCCGACTGGGTTACGGCTCCAAGGCCGTTGTCACAGGAGATATAACGCAGATAGATCTGCCAAAAGATAAAAGATCCGGGCTTATTGAAGCCAGGAGAATACTGCAAAAGGTCGAGGGACTGGCTTTTGTCGAACTGACAAGGCGTGATGTTGTCCGCAATCCTCTTGTCCAAAGGATAATTGCTGCTTATGAGAAGGCAGGCATGAAGGGAGGGTGATCACCCACAATGCATATTTCGCAGAAAATTCAGAGAATAGCTATGTTAGTCATATTGCCCATTGCATTTCTGGCAGTCGCACTGGCAATTTATTATGGATCTATTCCAGAGAAATATCAGCTTGAACCGGGTGATGCCAGCCCATACGATATAACCGCACCAAGAAGTGTAGGTGATCCTGTTGAAACGAGACAAAGAGCTGAAAAAGCAGCATCTGAAGTACCGGATGTTATGTTGCGTTCTGAACAGATAGTCACTGAGGTAACTTCTAGAAAAGATCTTTTTCTCAGTATAGTGAAAGAGCATAGAGACCTGTATCTCAGCGCAATGTCAGAATATCAGGCTGCAATTACTCCACCAGTTGATAGTGAAGATGAACCTGAAGCTCCTGTTGTTCCAGCACCAACAGCACCTGATCAACAAAAATATGCCGACGCTCTAATCAAAGATATAAATGACAAGTTGCAATCGGTCATCATATCTGATGACGCTCTTGCGCTCATTAAGATGGAAGACAGCAGATTCGAAAGTGTATCTGGTCATGTTTCCTCTCTGACCTCATTGATAATGAGTCAGGCAGTTGATAATTCAGCCCTAAGACTTGAGCTTAACCAGAAAATTCAGACTTTGTCACAGTCACTGACATTTTACAAAGAAGATGCCGGGTTGATCGAGCGCAGTCTCGGTCTGTTACTTCGTCCAAATGTCGTTTTCGATGCAGTAGCCACAGCCAATGCCAGGCAAGCGGCCTATGAAAGAGTACTAAGCAATCCGGTTATGATCGAACGCGGTACCAGAATTGTTCTGATGGACGATATAATAACCGATGAAACATATACCCTGCTTGAACAGCTTGATCTTATTGATAGCGGCGGTTTTGACTATAGGCATTTCATTGGCATATTATTTATGCTATTAATACTTATGTCGATTGCAATCTTCTATCTGAATAAATTTGAACCTGATATTATCAACAGCACAGGCAATCGTATATCACTTATACTGGCAATCCTTATACCTCTGGTTATTTCAATCTATGTTGTAAGAGATTTCCCGTTAACGCCACCTGTTTATTTCGCAGCGGTTCTGATTGCAGCGTATTTTGGTTTTAGAACAGCTATGTTAATGACAGTTCTGCTGATAATGGCAATAATGCCCATGACTGGTTTTGATCCGTTATTTCCTCTGATAGCATTCAGTGGTGGAGTGGTCGCGGCCTTGTTTACAAAAGGTATTGCCAGACGAGACAATTATGCATTCATCATTATCATGACAGCAGGAACAAACCTGGCGATGACTATGGCCTATGGACTACTTCAGAAGGAGAGCTGGTCATCGATATCAATACAGGCCGGACATACTGCCATCAGCGGTACATTGTCAGTAATAGCAGCTATCGGAATAATGCCATTGTTTGAAATGATGTTTAATGCAGTGTCTCCGCTGAGACTGATCGAATTATCACAACCAGGACATCCTTTGCTGCGCAGATTATTTGTAGAAGCACCCGGTAGCTCACAGCATAGCATGATGGTAGCAAACCTAGCTGACGCTGCTGCTGACGCCATAGGAGCCAATGCTCTTTTGGCCAGAGTCGGAGCCTATTATCATGATATTGGCAAGCTTGAAAATCCAATCATGTTTACTGAAAATCAACAAGGCGAAAATCCTCATGATTATCTGCCGCCTGAACAGAGTGCTGATATTATATTGAACCATCCGGAGCAGGGTGTTAGAATTGGCAAGCGATATAGGCTGCCTGCACCAATACTAAAAATAATCCATGAGCATCATGGCTCATCTTCGCAGGCATATTTCTACCACAAGGCGAAGAAGTTAGCTGAAGAGAATCATCTGGAAGAACCAGATCAAAACAGGTTTAAGTATCATTGCCCGACCCCGAGCAGCCGTGAGTCGGCCATAGTTATGCTGGCGGATTCAGTTGAAGCAGCTGTAAAATCTACTGGAGTCAACAAACTTGATGATCTGGAAAACCTAATAAGAAAAATTATCAAGGGCAAAAATGAGCAGGATCAGCTGGTCAAGTCCGGCTTATCATATCAGGATGTAGAGGATCTGGTAAAAGCCTTCCTGCAGGTATATGCAGGACATTTCCATGAGAGGGTGAAGTATCCTGAAGAACGTACAGTACAGCAACCGGCAAAATAAGCATAGCGTCAGTGATCTCAAACAGTTGATCGATCGTTCGATAGCAGTAGTATTTGCTGATGAAACGATATGCAAGCATTGGCATAATGAAGGATATCTCCTTCAGGTTGCTGTTAGTTTTGTCGGACCGAGGACTATCAGACAGTTAAACCGCGAATATAGGGAAATTGACAAAACAACGGATGTGTTGTCTTTTCCCATGTTGGAAATGAAAGAGGGCAAGCTTTTACAGTCTTTGGGCGCGGAAGATTTCGATCAAAGCGGGCAGAACAAAATACTATTTTTAGGTGATATAGTTATCAATCTTGATCAGGCATATCAACAGGCGGAGGATTTAGGCCATAGTAGAGACAGGGAGGTTGCCTTCCTGAGCGTGCATTCAATACTGCATCTACTAGGTTATGATCATATCAGGCATGCTGATGAGAGTATAATGAAGAAGAGACAGGAACAGATTATGGAGCTGATGCAGCTTGCCAGATGAAGGCATAACTGCAGACAACAAATGACTTATAGGGGGAACTTATGGAAGATACTGGTTTTCGTTCTGGTTTTGTAACACTAATTGGCAGGCCAAATGTCGGCAAATCAACTTTGCTGAATCATTTATCAGGTGCCAGACTGGCGATTACATCTCCAAAACCGCAGACAACACGCAATGTTATCAGAGCTGTTTATGATGATTCAGAGGCTCAGATAGTATTCCTTGATACACCTGGCATGCATCAGCCGAAAAATCGTCTGGGAGATTTCATGGTTACGTCAGCCAGACAGGCGATGGCGGAAACAGATGTTATTCTGCTGTTGATCGAAGCAGGTTTCGAACCACGTGTGGGTCTTCTTGAGAAGAAAATTCTTGAGATGGCTTCTCAGTTCAAGAAACAAGTCATCCTTGTAATCAATAAGGTTGATATAGCGGTAAAAGAAGGCGTACTGCCGCTGCTCGAGGCTTTTGCCAGTACTTATCCTTTTGCCGCGATGATTCCTGTATCAGCTAAGACAGGGGACGGTGTAGATATACTTGTGGCTGAAATCAAAAAACTGATACCTGAAGGTCCACGATATTTCCCTGAGGACTCCTATACAGACCAGACCGAACGTATGCTGACTGCTGAGCTGATCAGAGAGCAGATACTGCGTCTTACTCATGAGGAAATTCCTCATGGTACAGCAGTGGCGATCGAATCATTTGAAGAAGTATTCGAAGAGAATGATCCGGAAGAACGCAGGCATGTTTCTATCAATGCAGCGATACTCTGTGAGCGATCAACTCATAAGGGAATAATTATCGGTCATCAAGGACAGAAGATAAAAGATATTGGCAGTGCGGCCCGCAAGCAAATTGAAGAGATGCTAGGCTGTTCTTGCTATCTGACGCTGTTCGTCAAGGTACGCGAGGACTGGCGCAATCGCAAAGGTATCCTCAACGATCTTGGTTATGAGAGCCGCAATAAATAACAGATGATATAACATGAGTCATATCAATGTTCGGGGCTTCGTATTACGTGATCAGCCTGTCGGTGATGCTGACAGGCTGATTAGTGTGCTTACTGCCGATCATGGTCTGATCACAGCGGCTGCAAGAGGTGCCAGAAGGCAAAAAAGCTCTCTGCTTGCGTCTACGCAGATATTTGCTCTATCACAATTTCAGCTCTTCCAGAACAGAGGCAGATATACTGTGGATTCGGCAGAACTAGACGAGTCATTTCAAGGGTTGCATAAGGACATATACAGATTGATCTGCGCAGCCCATCTGGCGGAGGTTTTCATTGATCTTCTTAAGGATGATCTGCCAGACAAGACTGCTTATGAACTCTGGGGCAGGGCAGTAAACGAAGTCAACAGGGGACAGGAGCCACTCCTGTCGATCCATGTTGCACAACTGAGGCTGCTGGAACATGCCGGCCTCAAACCGCCATTTGAACTATGCAGCCATTGTCATGGCAGTGTGAAAGCACCAGCTTTGTTTTCATTTAGAGATTCAAAAATATATTGTGGATCAGGCTGCAGAAGTAGATCTGCCGGGCCGTCAATGCTTCTTTCTTCAGGTTCACTTGCTTGTCTTGAGCATATTTTCTCTAGTCCTTTGTCAAGGCTGTTCAGCTTCAGTTTGTCAGATGAAATCAAGCAGGAAGTGATATGTTTCTCCGATAGGTGGCTGACTATTCAGATGGAGAAACAATACACAAGGCTAGCGATGCTCCAAGATCTCGATTAGGTTAATCAGTTCGATGTTTTATCCATAAGCTTTATTAAATCAAGATCCTTGCCAGAATTCCTGGATCGTTTCACAGATCTCGTCTTGAGTTTTCAATTCGATCGGTAGCCATTCATGAGGGAATAATTGCTTATATTCGTATTTTTCATAACGCTCATCTATCAGCAGTATGAACCCGCGGTCGTTTTCGCTGCGGATAACTCTGCCGGCAGCCTGCTGTACCCGGTTAAATCCAGGATATATGTAACTGTAGGCAAAACCGCTGCCGATCCCGGCATCATAATATTGCCTCAGTATTTCACGTTCAGGTGAAATCATTGGCATGCCAGTACCTGCTACTATGACACCACTGAGCTTATCGCCCATTAAATCGATTCCTTCATTGAAAAAGCTTCCCATAACGGCTACTGCCAGCAGTGTTCTGTTACCGTGCTTATCAAATCTACTTAAGAATTTTTGCTTGAGCTGATCATCCATTCCTGGTATCTGCAGCAGACAGTCGATATCCTGAGGTGAGATGATTTTTAGCAGTCGGCGAAATTTCTGCAGATAAGCATAAGACGGTACAAAGAGAAGATAGTTTCCTACCTTTTGCCTGACGGCAGCCAGCACAAGTTCAATCAACTCAGGCATGGTCGATTCACGATCCTTATACTTGATCGATATGCCTGTATGTAAGAGAAGAAGCATGTTTTCCGCGGGAAAAGGCGAGGCCAGATTAAGTTGTTCCGGCGGGTCGTCTACGGCTTTGCTGTCTAATAAACCGACATAATACGACATAGGTGTCAGAGTGGCTGAGAAAAACACAACAGGACGTTTAAGATAATATGTTTCAGACAGAAATGGTGCGGAATCAAGACAAAGAAGCTCGATGACCAGGTGTTTGGAATTTTCTTCAAATTTAGCCGTAGTGATGTGGCAGCCACGATCAAAGAGCTCAGCGATACGACTGAAGAAGGCCAAACTGAACATCAGATCACGGAAGATCTTTTTATATTCTGTTTCAGTTATCTCATCCAGGACACTCCTGATGAAGAAACGGCAGCGGCCCAGCATGCTTAGAAGACTTACAGGACTTATACGCATGCCTATGAAACCAGGAGCTTTCATACTATCTTGTTCTCTGCATGCCTGTTCAACAAGCTCGAAGCCTGCTTCAGGCTTAGCTAAAACCAGTTGTGGCCTTAGCTTATCGAACCAGGCTTTGATTTGCTTAAGAGTTGAGAACAGGTAATTAAGCTCGCGTGAATCTCCACCCAGAGCATTAAGCAGAGCTTGCGTTTGAATCGCCTTATTCTCATCATTTTTTGTGTCTGCAGTCTGTGTTATGCTGCTCTGGTCATTTTTAGCTGCTTGCAGCAGTTCGAGCACATTATCGAAGAGTTTTTCTTCTAGCTTCGCACTGAACATTTCACGTGATCTGGCAGGTAAATTATGAGCTTCATCAACCAATAACAGACTGCTGCGTGGCTGCTGACCGAAAAACCGATCCAGCTTAACTCTTGGATCGAAGGCATAATTATAGTCACAGATAATCACATCACAGAATAGTGATATATCCAATGATAATTCAAAAGGACAGACCTGAAATTTTCTGGCAGTCGCCAGGATTGTATCCGGGCTTATTTCTTCGACCGCCAGCAATGCAGCAATCGCATCAGGAAGATTATTATAATACATGATTGCAAAAGGACATGTAGATGTATCACAGTAAATTTCCGGTTCAAGGCATAGTTTCTCTTTTGCCTTGATTTCGATACTTCGAATGTGTAATCCCGTATTTCTAAGATCAGACAAAGCGGCAACAGCTGCTCTACGTGTTGAAGTCATAGCAGTTAAATAGAAAACATAATCTGTAAGATGATGGCCAAGTGCTCTAACAGCAGGGAACATAGTCGACATGGTCTTACCAGTGCCTGTCGGTGCCTGTGCAAATAGAATGCTATTTTGACGGATCGCTGCCAGGACCTCGTTCATTAGCTCTTTTTGCCCAGATCTCACAGAGGTATAAGGGAATGTCACATTTTTGGCTGATTCATCCCTAAGTTTCTGCCACTTGAGCCAATTACCGGCAGTTTTCAAATATTCTTCACAACTGCTGTCAAAAAATTCTTGAAGCTTATTTTTACTGACGCTCCGGCGCCAGTACTGTCTGCTGCGATCATCGATTGAAAGATAGATCAATTCAAGCTGAATGTTATTCTTAGTCTGCTGTTGGTTTTGGCTGCAGAACATCCAGCCATAGAGCATCAGCTGCGCCCAATGCAGTTCATCGCCTCCTTGAGGCAGTTGATGAGGTTTAAGAGAATGCGTCTTGATCTCAGAGATAGTGATGATACTGCTATTATATCTATCTGTTTGCTCGATACTTGTATCAGAACTTGAATTTGTACTGATGCTATCTGTAGCCTCTTCAGCAGGGGCGGGGTGAATGAGCAGGTCGCAGCGGCCGCTGACCTCCAGAATATGATCTTCAGTCTGGAAGCTGGCAGCAAGAGTTCTTTCCGATTCAACGCGTTCACCATATTTATCTTGCATTGATTCGGTATAAATTCGATGCAGACGGACGCCCTCAGCTGCATCGCTGCCAAGACTATTCCCGGCTAGACCTCCATGCCTGTATACAGTTTCTGCCAACAGTCTCGCTGCCAGTCTGATGATCGGCTTATCAGCAGGAGTCTTATCCATGAGAGTTATGCCTCCGTACAATCAATTGTATTCTGAATCGAATTGTAGCAGAAATAGCTGTTAATAACAAAAAGCCCTTCAGCTGTTGCTGAAGAGCTATTTGCTTGGTGCGGGAAACAGGACTTGAACCTGCACAACCTAACGATTACTAGCACCTGAAGCTAGCGCGTCTGCCAATTCCGCCATTCCCGCGGAACGATGTTTATCATAACTCAGAGTAAATAAAAAAGCAAGCCCTGTTTTTCAAAAAATCAAGAAACTTCTTTGGTCAATAATCAAAATAAATTGTTGTATTAATCATTTGTTAGCAGACTGCGAAAACGATATAATATATTACTAGTAGTATATTTCATAAGGCGGGTTAACAATGAATCACAAGTTGAATGATTTTAAGAAAATGATCAGAGGCAAACGTGTAGCCGTACTTGGTGTTGGCATCAGCAACAGACCTTTGATCAGATATATTCATGCACTAGGGGCGAAAATAACAGCATTTGATATGCTGCCTGATAACGATCCGGTATTGACAGCAAGCCGCAAGGCTTTTGAACAAGAAGGAATTGAAATAGAGTGGAGCACCGGTAATAATTACCTAAGTAATCTAATCGGCTTCGACATCATTTTCCGAACACCAAAAATGAGAAGCGATGTGCCTCAGCTGCTGGCAGAGAGAACCAGGGGAGCTGTTGTCACGTCTGAAATGGAAGTATTCATGGAGCTTTGTCCAGCCAGAATCTGGGCAGTAACAGGCAGCGATGGCAAGACAACTACAACTACACTCATCAGTCTCATGCTGAAGGAAGCTGGCTGGCGTGTTCATCTTGGCGGGAATATCGGTACGCCTCTATTAGACAGGATCGATACGATTGAAGCTGATGACGCGGTCGTGCTTGAACTCTCGAGCTTCCAACTCATGAGCATGCGCAAGAGCCCTGATATAGCTGTAGTTACTAATATTTCACCAAATCATCTCGATGTACATACGGATTATCAGGAATATATTGATGCTAAGAGAAATATTTATTTGTATCAGCCATTTAATGGACGTTTAATTCTTAACGCCGATAATTACGAGACAGCAGTATGTGCCAGCGAGGCACGCTGCTTCGTTAACTGGTTCAGCAGAATTAATCCGACGGCTGAACCAGGTGCAGTTCTGAAGGATGGCTGGCTCTGTTGGAATTATGAAGGTAAATGCGAGAGAATAATACAGAAGGAAGCTATTGTAATTCCAGGCAAGCATAATATTGAGAACTATTTGGCAGCAATCAGTGCTGTATGGCAATATGCTGATGCTGAGGCAATTTCCAGAGTTGCGACGACCTTCTGTGGAGTCGAGCATAGACTTGAGCTGGTTAGAGAGCTTAATGGTGTCAGGTATTATAATAGCTCGATAGATACGAGCCCAGGCAGAAGCATAGCAGCACTTAATGCTCTGGCTGAAAAAAAGGACAAGGCAGTTCTGATCATGGGCGGACAGGACAAGAAATGTGATTACAAGGGTCTTGGGCAGGCTATCCTCAGAGTTAGTGACAGAATAGTTTTCTGCGGTGCAAACTCTGAACTCATCTTAGATAATCTGAAGCAGGAAGCCCAACAGACTGATTTTGATCTCTCTAATCTTCGCATAGTCAAATGTGGTTCCTATGCGGATGCTGTTAGGAAAGCAAAAGAGATGGCAAGGCCCGGCGAGGCGGTTGTGTTGACACCAGCCGGAACTAGTTTTGACTTCTTCAGACATTTCGAAGAGAGAGGGAATTTATTTAAATCTCTAGTCAATGAACTATCTGACGAATAAGAGATGACAAGGAAAATTATTTTTGGAAATGGTTGCATTATGGGTTGACACTTATCGTCGGGTTATATATAATCTCCCTTGTCGCTTCGGTCGGTGGATCGCGAGCAGACAGGCAAGCTCATAGGGGCCTTTAGCTCAGTTGGTTAGAGCAACCGGCTCATAACCGGTCGGTCCGGGGTTCAAGTCCCTGAAGGCCCACCATTTTCACAATTCCATATGGGGGAATTCCCGAGCGGCCAAAGGGGGCAGACTGTAAATCTGTTGTCGACGACTTCGGTGGTTCGAATCCACCTTCCCCCACCATGAATACCTCAGTTCTCAGGAGCTGAGGTTTTTCTTTTAGAACATTGTATACCTCCACGCCATTTTGAAGTTGACAGACTATTATCAGCTGTTATAATCATGATAATTCCTGCAGAATATCGAAGAGGGGAACCACCATGAACAGAACAAGACTTACCAATTTAATTCTCTGTGCTTTATTTGCCGCAATTATCTCTGTGTTTTCAGTTATGACAATACCTATAGGAGTCGTACCGGTTTCTATGAGTGTATTTGCGATCATGCTGACTGGAATGCTTCTTGATTGGCGGAGAGCCGCCATAGCTGCTTCTGTTTATGTTCTGATTGGACTTGCAGGCATCCCGGTATTCTCAGGATTCCGAGGCGGGCTGTCGGTGCTGGCAGGGCCTACAGGCGGTTTTATTTTGTCTTATATCCCTATGATTGCTCTCATTTCTCTTATCAGCTCTATTGAAACAAACAAGGCTATTATTCGTATAATTTTATATTTCACTGGTGCTATCATCGGTCTTGTGCTCTGTTATTTGTTGGGAACGATTCATTTCTCGCTAGTGACATCAACTAGCTTCAGTGCTGCTCTGGCAGCCTGTGTCTATCCTTTTGTTATTTTTGATCTTGCAAAAGCTATTGCAGCGGTCTTCGTTGCTGTTTCAGTTAAGCGTGCGCTTCCTTCATATTTTATTAAGACTCAACAGTCTCCTGACAAATAGAGTCATGATTATTAAACTTTGAACTCTTGCCCGTGTTTGTTTTCAGGGTTAATATTATAGACGCAGGAGGTAACTTGTATGTCTATGAGAAAATGTCTTGTAATCGGTGCTGGTTTAGCCGGAGCAACAGCAGCCAGACTGCTGGCTGATCGTGGCGAGAAGGTACATGTAATCGAAAAGAGGGAACACCCTGGCGGTAATTGCTATGATGAAAAAACAAATGCCGGGGTTACAGTTCATAAATACGGACCACATATATTTCACACAAATATGACTGATGTCTGGCAGTTCTGTCAGCGCTTCAGCAGATTTAATCTCTATCAGCATCGCGTACTGTCTTATGTAGATGGCCAGCTGCTGCCATTTCCCATCAATCGAGATACTGTATGCCGTCTATTCGGTGTTGAGATGGGAATAAGGGATGTTGAGAGCTTTCTGGCTGATGAAGTAGCAAGATCAAGCTATCGCGAACCACCTGAGAATTTCAAAGATGCGGTCATCTCCCAGGTTGGTACATACCTGTATGATAAATTCTTCCATAATTATACTCGTAAGCAATGGTCAGCTGATCCAGAGACTTTATCAGCTGAAATTGCCGGACGTATACCGATCCGATCAAATAGAGACGACAGATATTTTACTGATCTCTATCAGGGACTGCCTGAACATGGCTATACAGCAATGATAGAATCAATGCTCGATCATCCCTCGATTACAATCGAATTTAATACTGACTACTTCCTGGCCAGATCAGAATTCGATAAACCAGGAAAATATGACCTGAAGGTCTATACCGGCGAGCTTGATAAATTTTTCGATGAGGCCTATGGCCGTCTTGAGTACAGATCTGTCAAATTTGAATTCAGAACGGTAGATCAAGAAGTATTCCAGCCAGCCGCTGTCGTAAATTATCCAAACGACTATGATTTCACCAGAATTACCGAATTCAAGCATATGACTATGGAAAAATCCAAGAAAACTGAACTATGCCTTGAATATCCATCTGCCCAAGGCATACCATCATATGTAGTGCTTAATCAAGAAAACATCGGCAAAAGACAAGCCTATCTTGATCATGTCAATGATCTTGAAGAGCAGGGCAAAGCGCTTTTCGTCGGCAGACTGGCTGAATACAGATATTACAATATGGACCAGGTTATTGCCTCAGTCATGAATAAGCTAAAATAGTTTCCTTGGCAGAAACGGATCTATAATCTAGATATTTAATTCAATGAGAAGTGCTATCAGGCCGATGACAAATGCGGTAATAACAGTAATCAGATGAAGTCTCTTCTGACTATAACCGATCTGTTTATTGCCGATGATCAGTGAATCACCGACAAGGGCCAAAGAACAGGTCAGCAAAGCAGCGAAAGGAAGTGCGCCGCCGCTGCCTGCAAGTGAGAAATAGAGTGTAGTGAAGGCAAGAGAGGCACCGGTTCCTGGAATCAGGCCGATAAGAGCTGCAGCTGCAACTGCCAGCAGTCCTCTGCCTGACAGAAGCTGAGATAAACGTTCATTGCCAACGATACCTATTACGAGATTAATTAAAAACGTTAAGGAAAATATCGTCAGAATCACACCGGAACAGATTTCTGCCAGATCACCGACTGCATCGCCGGCATCTTCGAACTCATGTTCGAAAATTTTGCCGAACTCTTTTGTCATGAGTTTGCTCATCAGACGATAAAGAAACACTACAACTATACCCGACATAGCCAACCAGGAGATAAGTGGAATATTCATGGCTTGCCAGGACTCGATCGGTTTTGACAGCACTATTGCAGAAACTTTTAGAACTATCTGGATGACAAAAGCCACCAGGAACATGATCCAAAACCATTTACCCAACATGTGATAACGCATGTGATGAAATTTATGGCGAAATTTATCAGGCAGCTCATGGAAATTTTCATCTGCTTCGATAGCTTTGCTGTCTTCAGATATTATATGATCCTTCGCATGCCAGTTTTCCGAAAAATTCTTTCTGTCATCAATTTTGTTAACAGAACTCCCCATTACTGTACCAATTATCAGCTTGAATCCAGCGATCATCAGCCAGGCAAGAGGGTTATAGGAAATAATCAGATAAGTAGATTCCTCACCAATGCCTATCATGCCGGCAAGCAAAGAACCGGGGCGCAAACCCTTTTTCCTATATGTGCTGTACTGGAATAACAATGTGCCATCTACAGGAATAAGAGCAAGCAGTGTCATCAGAAAAGGTCGGTCCAGTTTGCGCCTGATAATGAAATCACGCAGCTGATCGCCCTTTTTATAATCAAGAATGCCGAATACAAGCATCAAGATAGCCATGATGGCTCCAACCTCAAAAATCGCGCTATATGCAGCCTCGAAGGCAGTTGAGAATATTGTATCAAGCATACTCTATCTCCTGGCTCAATCAGTATAATTAGAACAATAAGGTATCTTTAGAAATTGATAATCTTTATGCAGATTAAATACATTATACAGCAGTAATTTCATTTAAGTTTAAAAAATGACTCCTGATTTTGTGATCAGAAGTCATTTATGGTGCCGGTAGTGGGACTTGAACCCACACGTCATTGCTGACAACGGATTTTGAGTCCGCCCCGTCTGCCAGTTCCAGCACACCGGCACATATTAGTTTCCAGCTCGGTCGAACCGAAATCTACTCACGAATAATAACAATTATCTTGCATTATGTCAATTATTGGTTTATGCTTGGTGTCAGGTAAATATACCTTTTAACTGGTCCCGTGAGGCCAGAAGGGTTGACATAGCCAGAGCGTCGGACAGCCGCTGCAGCATTTGACCAAATTGTATGCTTTTGCCAGTATATGAACGGGGAGAAGAGCTGTGGAGCAAGCAAGGATCCTAAGGAACTTTGTATCTGCTGATCGCCTAACGATACTCTCGGATTTAAGCCAAGTCTTCTGTGCCTATTGCAGAAGGCTTTTTTGTATTATCAGGAAAACTGTTACGGAGGTAGGAACATGATCGCGAAAACAGAATTGATGGATCAGGCAGCAATAGACCGTGCTTTGACCAGGATAGCTCATGAAATCCTGGAGAGAAACAAAGGACTTCAAGATCTCTACTTGATCGGTATTCAGAGAAGAGGCGTACCGCTGGCCAGGCGAATCGCACAGAAAATAGGCATGATAGAGGGTAAAGAACCAGAAGTGGGTATACTCGACATAACCTTCTATCGTGACGATCTCAGCCTGTTGGCAGAGCATCCGGTCATCAACGGCACGGATATGCCCTTTTCGATACAGGATAAGAGAGTAGTACTGATTGATGATGTGCTTTTTACTGGCAGAACCTGCAGAGCGGCGATTGAAGCGCTGTTTGATATGGGCAGACCTAAACTGATTCAGCTGGCAATTCTAATTGATCGCGGACATCGGGAGTTGCCGCTGAGAGCTGATTATATCGGCAAAAACGTGCCAACCTCAAGTACCGAAGTCATCCAGGTTAATATCAGTGAGATCGACGGACGGGACAGTGTTGTTCTGGGCGAGCTTTCGGAGGAAGGTAACTAATTATGCATTTGAGCAGCAAAGACCTATTAGGTATGAAAGAGCTCAGCGCGACAGAGATTGAACTTATCCTGAATACAGCTGACACAATGAAGCTTGTCCTCGATGCCAACAGCAAGAAAACGGCTCATCTGCAGGGCAAATCCGTCATTACGCTATTTTATGAAAACAGTACCAGAACAAGGCTATCTTTTGAGATGGCCTCGAAATTTATGGGAGCTTCTTCAGCCAATATTTCAGCATCCGGCAGCAGTATCAAAAAGGGCGAGTCCCTGATCGATACTGCGAAGACTATCGACAGCATGGCGACTGACATTATTATTATGAGACATCAGCAGAGTGGCGCACCGCATCTGATCGCATCAAGAATAAATGCTTCGGTTATCAATGCAGGAGACGGTATGAATGAACATCCGACACAGGCACTGCTTGATATGATGACGATGCGCAGGCATAAGGGCACTCTGGAAGGTTTGAAGGTAGCTATTATCGGCGACCTGCTTCATAGCCGGGTTGCCCGCAGCAATCTCTGGGGCTTAACCAAAATGGGCGCTGAAGTCAGACTTGCCGGTCCGGCCACTATGGTGCCGCCCGGTCTGGATCAGACACCTGCGGTCTGGTGCCCTACAGTTCAGGACGCGGTCAGTGATGCTGATGTTGTCATGGGCCTTAGAGTTCAACTTGAGCGTCAACAGAGTGGTCTTTTCCCATCAATAAGTGAATATGCCAGATTCTTCGCCATCGACGAGAAAACGCTGAGTCTGGCCAAACCCGATGCACTCCTCATGCATCCAGGTCCCTGTAATCACGGTGTTGAAATGCCGACAGCGGTTTATGACTCGCCACAATCCGTAATAAATGAACAGGTCACAAATGGTGTAGCTGTCCGTATGGCAGTGCTCTATCTGCTGGCATCCAGGAGGAATCAGGCATGAATATACTGGTACAAGGCGGCAGAGTGGTTGATCCAGCTGCCGGAACAGATGAAATAAGAGACATATACGTTTCAGATGGTAGGATCACAACAGCAGATGATTTTCATGCTGACCGTATTATTGATGCTGCCGGTATGACAATAATACCTGGACTTATCGATGCTCATTGTCATCTTCGTGAACCGGGCTTCGAATATCGCGAAGATATCGTCAGCGGCACACGTAGCGCGGCAAAAGGCGGCTTCACAACGGTCGCCTGCATGCCTAATACAAGTCCTGTAGTCGATAATACGGCGGTCGTTGAATTCATTGTTAACAAAGCAAGAGAAAAAGGCTATTGCCGCGTACTGCCTATAGGTGCTGCAACCAAGGGTCAAAAAGGGAAGGAGCTTGCAGAAATCGGACTGATGTCAGAGGCAGGAATCGTCGCTATATCAGATGATGGCAGCCCGATCGAGCGTGCTGACATGATGCGCAAGGCCATGCTCTATGCAAACCAATTTGATCTCAAGGTAATTTCTCATTGCGAAGAGATGAGCATAGCAGAAGGTCATATGAACGAAGGCATCGTCAGTCTCGAACTGGGACTTCGCGGAATTCCTGCTGTGGCAGAAGAAATCATGGTCTCGCGAGATATTATTCTGGCTGAATATCTGAAACTGCCGATCCATCTGGCGCATCTGAGCACGGCCAGAAGCATTGATATGGTCAGACAAGCGAAAGCCAGAGGGGTTAAGGTCACATGCGAAACATGTCCGCATTATTTCACGCTGACAGAGGAAGCCTGTCGCGGCTTTAACACTATGGCTAAGATGAATCCGCCGCTGCGACCGGAAGCTGACAGACAGGCAATCATCGCCGGTCTGGCAGATGGTACGATTGATATTATCGCGACAGATCACGCACCTCATCACTCTGATGAGAAGGATTTAGAGTTTGGCCTGGCCAATAACGGCATTGTCGGATTCGAGACGGCTTTTGCCCTTGGTTATACATGGCTGGTTCGAGGCGGGCACCTAAGTCTTGCCGAATTGCTAAGCAAAATGACCAGTGGCCCTGCTGCTTTGTTTGGACTTGGAGAACAAAAATTGGAGCCTGGTTATCCAGCAGACCTGGTGATTGCTGATCTTGATACATCATATGTATTTGATAGAGATAAAATTGCTGGAAAAGCCAGAAATACGCCTTATCACGGATTTGAACTATTCGGACGCGTTCTGACTACGATCCAGGGAGGTAAAATCAGATATGAAGCATGAAATGACAAACGGACTGAGTAATTTTGCCGATAATCTGCAAGACAAAATTGACAGACTTAATAATCCCACAGTTATGGGACTTGATCCTATTCTGGATTATGTTCCGGATCAGCTTAGAGATTATTTCTTCGAGCAATGTGAAGACCCTGCGATGGCTGCCGGGCTCTCAATTCTTGAATTCAATCGCAGGCTGATCGATGCAACTGCAGATATCATACCGGCAGTAAAACCGCAGCTTGCCTATTATGAGCAGTACGGTGTTCATGGCTGGGAGGCTCTAAGACAAACAATAGCCTATGCGAAGTCAAAGGGCATGATCGTAATCGCTGATGGCAAGAGAAACGATATTGGATCCACTGCCTCTGCATATGCTTCTGCCATATTAGGGGATACAGAGCTGCGGCCTGGATCAAGGCAGGAGATGCTTGGCGCTGACTGTATAACAGTAAATGCCTGGCTGGGCATTGATGGTATAGAACCTTTTCTCAAACTCTGCCGTGAAAATGGAAAAGGTATCTTCGCATTGGTTAGAACTTCAAATCCATCTGCCATTGATATTCAGGATTTGAAATTAGAGGATGGCAGGACAGTTTATGAAGCTATGGCAGACAAAGTTAATGAGTGGGGCAGTGATCTTATAGGCAACTGCGGCTACAGTTCAGTTGGAGCAGTCGTAGGTGCAACATGGCCGCAGCAGGCTGCAGAGCTTAGAGCAAGAATGCCTCATACAATGATCCTTGTCCCTGGATATGGCGCACAGGGAGCCGGCGCAGCTGATGCAGTTGCCGGTTTTGGACCAGATGGCCGAGGCGGTATTGTTAATGCGTCGCGTAGTCTGATGACTGCATGGAAAAAGCATAAAATGGATCATGAATCATTTGATCTTGCTTGCAGAAAAGAAGCTCTTGAGATGCGAAATAATCTAAGAAGAGCTCTTGAATCCAGGAGTTGACGGCTGTATAATAATCGGAAGAGTGTATATTAAGTAACATATATGCATAAATATGCATAATACCTTTTCAGAGGAGAAATTAGATGCCAGCTAGAACTGATATAAAAAGAGTTATGGTCATAGGCTCCGGGCCAATTATCATCGGCCAGGCAGCTGAATTTGATTATGCAGGCACCCAGGCTTGTCAGGCCTTAAAATCTGAGGGCTACGAAGTTATTCTGGTCAACAGCAATCCTGCGACAATCATGACTGACAGCAATATGGCTGATAAGGTTTATATTGAGCCGCTGCAAATTGATGTTATTGAGAAGATTATGTTAGAAGAGAAGGTAGATGCTCTTCTTGCAACTCTTGGCGGACAAACCGGACTGAACTTCGCAATGGAATTATCAGAGAATGGTTTTCTCGAACAGCACGGAATCAGACTTCTTGGAACTGCTGCCAGAGGGATTTTTCGCGGGGAAGATCGTGAAGCCTTCCGTGAAGCCATGATTAAGATCAATGAACCATGTATTCCTTCCGGTACAGCCGGGAACGTTGATGAATGTATCAAATTAGCTCAGGAGATCGGTTACCCTGTCATAGTGAGGCCGGCTTTTACACTTGGCGGTACAGGCGGCGGTATTGCTGCCGATGAACAAGCATTGCGCGAGTTTGCCGATACAGGACTTGCTGCCAGTCGTGTGCATCAGGTGCTGATTGAAAAGAGCATCGCCGGCTGGAAAGAAATTGAATTTGAAGCAGTCCGCGATGCTGCCGGTAATGCGATCACGATCTGCAGTATGGAAAATCTTGATCCGGTGGGCGTACATACAGGCGACTCGATCGTTGTGGCACCGGCACAAACTCTGCATGACCTCGAGTATCAGAAGCTGCGAAGCTCAGCTCTCAAAATCGTTGGCGAGCTTGAGATCGTAGGCGGCTGTAATGTTCAGTTCGCACAGCATCCAACTACAGCTGAATATGCAGTCATAGAGGTTAATCCCAGACTAAGCCGCAGTTCAGCCCTGGCATCAAAAGCAACAGGATATCCTATTGCCAAGGTAGCATCAAAAATAGCTGTAGGCTATACATTAGACGAAATTCCGAACGCCGTCACAGGCAGTACTTCTGCCTGCTTCGAACCGGCTATCGACTATATTGTTCTTAAAATACCGAAATGGCCTTTTGATAAATTTGTAAAAGCCAAGAGAACACTTGGCACTCAAATGAAAGCAACTGGCGAGATCATGGCTATCGGCAGCACTGTTGAAGCCGCCATGCTAAAAGCTATCAGATCACTAGAGCTTGGACTTCAAGGTCTTTATCAGCCTTTACTGGCTGAAATCAGTGATGATATGCTCTGGCTAAGGATTTGTACAGCCGATGATATGCGTCTGTTCAGTCTGGCAGAAGGTTTAAGAAGAGGCTATCTTGTAGATGAGCTTTATGAGAGAACAATGATCGACAAATTCTTCCTCTATAAAATCAATAACATTGTCGAATTGGAACAGGAGCTGCTTCTCCAAAACAAAATGCCCGCATCAGAATTATTGACCAGAGCAGTAAAAATGGGCTTCAATGACCGTTGGATTGCTAAACTGACTAATCAGGCAAATGATGATATCACAAACGCAAGAAAATCACTTGGACTTAACGCTACATACAAAATGGTAGACACATGTGCCGGTGAGTATCAGGCAGTTACACCGTATTTTTATTCAACTATGGATGCAGAAAACGAAGCAGTACGCACTGATCGGAAAAAAGTTCTGGTTATTGGCTCAGGTCCAATCAGAATAGGGCAGGGAATTGAATTTGACTATTGCAGTGTTCATTCAGTCTGGGCACTACGCGAGCTTGGTTATGAAGCAATAATTGCCAATAATAATCCTGAAACAGTCTCGACTGATTTTGATACATCAGATCGGTTGTATTTTGAGCCTCTGACTATCGATGATGTCAGAGCTATTATCGAAAATGAGAAGCCAGATGGTTGTATCTGCCAATTTGGCGGCCAGACAGCGATCAAATTGATTCAGGCAATCTCCGATATGGGAGTTCCCATCCTAGGGACATCAGCTGATATGGTTGATGCTGCTGAAGATCGTAGACGCTTCGATGAAATACTTGAACGCTGTGGAATCGACAGACCCGCTGGTACCACGATAAGAACAGCAGATGAAGCTCTGGCAGCTGCTGCCAGACTAAGCTATCCGGTACTCGTAAGACCATCATATGTTTTGGGCGGCCAGGGCATGGCTATTGTCCATAATGATGAAGACATGATCGAATATATGCGCATAATCAATCTGGTAGAACAAGAACATCCGATCCTGGTAGATAAATATCTGATGGGCGTTGAACTAGAGGTGGATGCAGTTTCTGACGGTGAGAATATATTGATTCCAGGCATTATGGAGCATCTAGAAAGAGCCGGAGTACATTCAGGTGATTCTATCTCAATTTTTCCAGCCTATATTCCTGATAGGATCCGTGACATAATCGTCGATTATACCGGTAAGATCGCCAGAGAGATGAAAATCATCGGTTTGATCAATATTCAGTTCATTCTCTTCAACGACAATATTTATATAATTGAAGTTAATCCACGATCTTCAAGAACTGTCCCATATATCAGCAAGGTTACAGGTATACCGATTGTAGATCTGGCGACCAGGATCATGCTTGGCTTCAAACTTACAGATTTCAGCTTCGGTACAGGACTATATGCACGCTATCCTGCTGTTTATGCGGTCAAAGCACCGGTTTTCTCATTCGAAAAGCTGCATGATGTTGATACGAGCCTCGGCCCGGAGATGAAGAGTACAGGTGAGGTCCTGGGACTTTCGACAGAGTATAGCGAAGCAATGTACAAAGCGATCCTGGCATCTGGTTTTAGATTCCCACAACCGGGTGCAGGCGTCCTTATGACTGTCAGCGACAATGACAAATCTGATTTAATACCTCTAGCTGACAAGCTATTTGCTCTGGGCTATGAGCTTTATGGAACAGGTGGAACAGCAAACTACCTTAACAAACACGGTATTCCATGCAGTTCTGTGCGAAAAATGGAAGAGAGCTCACCGAACGTTATTGATATGATCGATCAAGGTAGGGTAAAATTACTGATAAACACAGAGAGTCCGCATGGCCAACTTAGTGGACACAATGGATTCAGACTGCGCCGAAGGGCTATTGAGCATGGAGTTGCTACAATAACATCGCTAGACACTTTGGTCGCAGTAATTGAGTGTTTGGAACGTAAAATGCGGCCAGAGGATTTGAAAACATGGGAAATTGGCGCTTTTGCCAAAATAGTTTCAGATACGAGAGAGAATAACCTGCCGTTAAAAGAGCTGCCGCTCAACAATACAATGCTAAAAAAATAGAAGATCAGACAATGGCAAAAGGAGAGAAAATTGGTACATCAAATTGATTATAGCTGTCAGGTCATAAGGAGGCAGCAGCCCAACAGATCATATGTTATTTTAACTCTTGAATCTCCAGAAATCGCTGCAATGGCGATGCCCGGACAGTTTGTGGATGTTTCTTCAGACCAGTTTTTGCGCCGCCCCTTCGGAATCATGTCTGTAGACAGGGAGCAGGGAACTTTTGCCATCGGGATCAGAGTTATGGGGCAGGGAACTCTATATCTGTCACGTCTGCAGCCTGGCGATAAGGTATCAATTCTAGGACCACTTGGTCATGGTTTTTGCTTGGAAGGTTATGATCGCATCATTACCGTAGGTGGGGGTACTGGCGTTTTCCCTCTGTTTTTTGTTCAACAGTTCTGCCGCGAGCAGAATATAGAAGGAATTGCCGTCTGTGGTTATCGATCTGCAGAGGAGAGCATATTAACAGAAGAATTTACACAAACGGCTTGTGCTGTCAGTTTCGCGTCTGATGCTGGAGACATGACTGTAGCCGGTCATGCCGGTATAGCTCTCCAAGCTGTTATTGACGATCTTATCGAGACAAATAGTGATATCAGCAGAACTCTGATTTGTGCCTGCGGTCCTAAGCTCATGATGAAGACTGCAGCCAGGCTTGCTAAACAGGCCGGGATATCCTGTCAGGTCTCACTCGAAGAGAGAATGGCCTGTGGTGTCGGCATCTGTCTGGTCTGCGTTTGTAAAACAAAAAAAGATGATGGTACAGTCGAGCATAGCCGCTGCTGTGTCGATGGCCCGGTTTTCGATGCGGAGGTGGTCATATGGTAGATATGACAGTACAAATCGGCAGTCTTAAACTGAATAATCCCGTAATAGCTGCTTCCGGAACATTTGGTTTCGAGCGTGAAATCGAACAATATATGGACTTATCAAAACTTGGCGGTATATCGTCAAAAGGGCTGACAATTAAGCCTAGATCAGGCAACGATGCTCCGCGTGTGGCAGAATGTCCTCAAGGTATGCTAAATAGCGTGGGACTTCAAAATCCAGGCATCGAATATTTTATCGAAAATGAACTGCCGCATATGCTTACATATGGCTGTGCAGTCATTGCAAATATTGCCGGTCATGAATTTGAAGAATATGGTGAAATGGCCAAATTGCTCGAAGATACTGCAGTGGACGCTATTGAGCTTAATCTTTCATGTCCAAATGTTTCAGGCGGCTGTATGGCTTTTGGCAGCGATGCTTATATGATCCGATCTGTAGTCAGCTCAGTTAAAAAAGTTTCGTCTAAACCACTATGGGTAAAACTAACACCCAATGTGACCAGTATCTCTGAGATGGCCATAGCAGCAGAGGAGGCTGGAGCTGATGCGGTTAGCCTGATCAACACATTATTAGGCCTGGTCATAGATATTGACAGCAGAAGGCCGATTATGAAAAACAATACTGGCGGATTATCGGGTCCTGCAGTCAGACCAGTGGCTGTCAGAATGGTAAATGAAGTCTATAATGCAGTTAGTATACCGGTTATTGGTATGGGTGGCATAATGACTGGCAGAGACGCAGCAGAGATGATGATTGCCGGCGCTTCAGCTGTACAGGTGGGAACAGCTAATTTGGTTAAGCCGACAGCATGTATAGACATCATTCGTGAACTTGAATCATGGACTGCAAACACCGGCGCTGCAGGTGTCAGCGAAATCACGGGTACTATTGTTAAATGGTAGTATCCCCATAATTGCGTACATTTATATGATTTGCTAAGAATATTTTGAAGATAGGCAATGTTAGATGATATATGATCATCAAGCGAGGATTAATTATGACCAACGATAGTAATGCATCATTAATTGTTAAGTGGCTGTTTGAGACTAGTGCAGTAAGAGTAGCAGATCCTGAGCAACCGTTCTGGTATACTTCCGGAACTCTTGGGCCATACTATATCAACACTCATTTTCTCTATGGCAGTCAAAAAGCTGCCGAGGAGTTACTGGAAAAGATAGAGCAGGGGGTTAAAACAGCAGAATCACTTCCAGAAAAACTGGCTCAAGAGACAATTGCACAGTATAACAACAATGAAATATATCGTGGTCTGATCGATTTGATGATCGCAAGATTGAATGAAGAAGATTTTGATTTAATTTCTGGAGGAGAGAGACGTGATTTTTTCTTCTCGATACCGATAGCGATACTTATGAATAAGCCTCATCTGACGATACTTAAGGATGGCAGATCCCTCTATAGCAATCAGGGGCTAACCTTAACAAATTGGACCGAAGCTAAACAGCTCGAAGGCTGTCAGGTCATGCATATCGCCGATCTGGTTACTGAAGCTTCAAGCTATATTAGAGCCTGGCTGCCATCTGTTAAATACGTTGCCGGTAAGATGGCAAAAACTATGGCCGTCGTGGACCGCTGCCAGGGCGGTGCTGAGATTCTTAAACAGGCAGGTACTGAACTGATTTCGATGACATCAATCGATGAGAGCTTGTTCAATCTGGCTGTACAGGCTGGATTGATGACAGCGGAGCAGAAGACGATGATAGACGCTTTCACTGCCGATCCGCATAGCTATATGAAGGATTTCTTGCGCTCTCATCCTGATTTTCTTGATCAACAACTGTCGATGGGCGGCAAAAATGCGGAGCGTGCCAGATTATGTCTGGAAAAAGGTTATGGAAAATAAAACTGTTTATAATGTAGTTCGTTCTCGTAGAAGAAGTATTGCTCTTATAGTAAGAGATGACGGTAGTGTCGAAATTCGCTGCCCTCGTTCTGTGACCAAACATCAGATTGAAGAGATCGTCCATAGTCGTTTGGAGTGGATCAAACGTCAGCAGCTAAAAATTGCCGACCGTATCGATTTGCCTGATCTAGATTCCTTATCAGATCATGATTTAAAAGAGTATCGAATCAGGCTGCAGGCCCGGATAGAAAGCTTCATGCACAATTATGATGGACCAAAACCAGCTGGTTTTACTATACGCAGGCAGAAAACCCGCTGGGGCAGCTGCAGTAGTCGTAAAAATATAAATTTAAATCTCAAATCACTTTTCCTACCAGAAGACCTCTTCGAATACCTGATGGAGCATGAGCTCGCACATCTTGTGCATATGAATCAT
Organism: Clostridiaceae bacterium; assembly: GCA_012727965.1. Taxonomy (GTDB): domain Bacteria; phylum Bacillota; class Clostridia; order Saccharofermentanales; family UBA5734; genus JAAYFZ01. The sequence continues at coordinate 5,245 of JAAYFZ010000334.1, read as the reverse complement.
AGTACCCTTTTCTGGCAATATTTAGAGAGCAGACTGCCTGATGCAAGAGCTAGACAGCGCAGACTCAAAAAATACAGGCTGATCAGTCAGGAGTGAAGATGACACTTGGTCCAGAATCAAATGAATTTCATGAATCAACACAAGAAAGGTCAATCAGCAAAACTAATAATCGAAAAGCTGGTTCTACTTCTTTTCGCAAGAAAGCAAGTTCAAAAATATTATCAGGCAATCAGTTGGAGATCATATTTCGTGATCGCTATTTTTGTGTAGTTAATAAACCAGCAGGTGTTCCTGCGCAGACACAAGGAAAAGATCAGGATATACTCTCGCTTGTGTCGACTGCGACAAATATCGCTAAACAAAAAATGCATTTGGTTAATCGTCTTGACCAGCCTGTAGGCGGATTAATGATTATAGCCTTTTCCGGCGGAATTCATGCGGCTTTTGAAAACCTTCGACGCAATAACGGACTTGCTAAGATCTATCTTGCGGTAACCTCTGATGTACCGCAATCACAGTCCGGCAGTCTGCATAATTATCTACTGCGTGACGGCAGACTCAATAAATCATCAGTCGTTCCTGAAAAAACTGCCGACAGCCGATCAGCTAGCCTCAAATGGAAGAAGCTGGATCAGACTGTTGGTACTGATGGAAAAGAGCTTGCATTACTGGCAATTAAACTGGAAACCGGACGTCATCATCAGATCAGAGTTCAGTTGGCAGCAGCTGGCTGGCCTATCTGGGGAGATAGAAAATACGGAGATAACCAGAACAATATAAAAAGGAATATAGCTTTGCTCTCATATTTACTCTATTTCATTCATCCTGTTAGTGGAGAAAAACTAGAACTAAAACTTAAGCCACCTGAGATTTATCCATTCGAGATTTTCAGCCAAACTGCCTGGCAAGCGCTGATAGATTTTGATATTTAATAATCATTTCAAAATGTAAAGGATTATTTATATAAGTGTGCAACAGTATACACCACTAAATATGATAAAATGATTGAAGTCATAATTTTGTTTTGCAGTTTAGCAAATAAATGCGAACAGGTACTGTGACTAATACATTCCGAAGAGGCATAAATGATACCGGTTCTGATAATAACCATCATAACTACGATACTCTTAGCAGTCAGTGATATTATGTCGCTGCTGTCTGCTTCAGGGCTAGTATTAGCCTGCCTGATTTCGATCGTCGTCATCGTCTGGCGCTGGCTTCAGAGAAGGAGACTATTAAGTATCAGAATACACCAATGTCAGGCCGGCTGGGGCAGTAATGTTCAGCATCTTGGCGGTTTACCTTTGCCGCTTGAAACACAGGGTCTGCTGCTCCTAACCGAGAATGAGTTAATGTTTGAGAGCGATCATCTGACACAGAGCATAAATCTCGGTAGTCTGGTTTCAGTACTGCCTTTGTCTGGAGAACAGCTGAGAAGTCTCCCTGACGCAAGCATCTGCGCTATTATGGGTTCTAAACGCTGCCAGTCACTGGTCACGGCCAGAGAACATGTCAGGAGAAGTGCCGGCAGTCTCAAAAAATCAACGATTCTGCTGCTTCATTATCAAGAGGGCTGGCAGGCAGCTCAAACAATGAGTATGGTGATCCTGGCTCTTGAACAGAAGCCAATGCAGACAAGAATGCTTCTGGAAAATGAACAAATCAAGCAGATTATTCGCAGTTACAGACCTGCCAATCTCAAGAGCTCGACTTCAAAACAAATTGGCAGTAACAATTCCCAAGCCAAGAGCAGAGTCTTAAAAACAAAGTGACAAGCAGATAAACAATGTAGTAGAACGTAGGAACTAGAAATTTCTAAACCATGCAGAACAGTAGAACGGAAGAAATTGAAGGAGATCGTATGGGTTTTGAATTTGTAAAGAGAATACCAACAACAGAGGAAATCATTACTGAGTATCCGATCAGCAAAGAACTAGCGAAGATCAAACAGGCAAGAGATGCCGAGATCAGTGCTGTTCTTACTGGCATGTCGGATAAATTTCTGCTGATAATCGGTCCTTGTTCAGCGGATCATCCTGATCCTGTACTCGACTATGTAAGCAGACTAGCTACTGTTCAGCAAAAGGTAGCTGACAGACTAATTCTGATACCCCGAATTTACACCAATAAACCAAGAACGACCGGCGATGGCTACAAAGGCATGATGCATCAGCCCGATCCGGAAAAAGATCCGGATATGGTAGCTGGACTGATAGCCTTAAGACAAATGCATCTGACCTCTCTTGAACAGACTGGTCTTACTGCCGCCGACGAAATGCTTTATCCAGAAAACCACACATATCTGGCAGACCTGCTCAGCTATGTTGCGATCGGGGCCCGATCTGTCGAGAATCAACAGCACAGGCTAACTGTCAGTGGCATTGACATTCCAGCTGGCATGAAGAATCCAACTAGCGGCGATCTTACTGTTATGCTCAACAGTGTCTATGCCGCACAACATGGTCATGTTTTCAAATATCAGGGCTGGCAGGTGAAAACCTCCGGCAATGAACTCGCTCATACAATACTCAGAGGCTCGGTCGATAGTCAGGGCATGAGCATTCCAAATTACCACTATGAAGACCTGCATACCCTTTCCAGCCTATACACAGAGAGAATGCTGCAGAATCCTGCCTGTATTATCGATACCAACCATGCTAATTCAAATAAATGTTATGCCGAACAGCCAAGGATAGCCAGCGAAGTCCTGCATAGCCGCAGGCTTTCACCGGAAATAAAAAATCTGGTAAAAGGCTTGATGATCGAAAGTTATATCGAAGAAGGCTCCCAGAAGCCTGGTGAGCATATCTATGGCAAATCTATTACTGATGCCTGTCTTGGCTGGGATGATACTTATAGGCTAATTATGAATATTGCAGATAATGTCTAATCTGTTGGATTGGTTTTTTGCAGCATCTAGCTGCTGATTATATTACTTTGAAGCGTAAGCTATGACGAATCAGAAAGGAATACCGTAATGGAGCAGAAGGCACTCGATCTCATGGAGAGCATCAGGCACAATATCGGCCATGTTATGGTCGGCAAACAACAAGCGATCGACCTTATCCTGATATCATTGCTATCGAAGGGGCATGTACTGCTCGAGGATATTCCTGGCATCGGAAAAACCACATTGGTTTCAGCCTTATCCCGAACTCTGGGTCTTAGTTTCCAGCGAATTCAATTTACTCCTGACATTATGCCTTCTGATATAACTGGTTTCGACATGTATAATCAAAAAACTGGTGAGTTCGAGTATCGCAAAGGTATGATCATGAATCAGCTGGTTTTGGCTGATGAAATTAACAGAACTTCACCAAAAACACAATCCAGTTTGCTTGAAGCAATGCAGGAGAATCAAATATCTGTTGATGGAAGAACATATTATCTGCCTCAGCCATTTATGGTTCTGGCGACACAAAATCCAATCGAGCAAATAGGTACTTACCCTTTGCCGGAAGCCCAATTGGATCGTTTTATGATGAGAATTGCTATAGGTTATCCCAATATTGAAGAAGAAATGGAAATCTACAGCCGCTTTTCCGCAAATTCGCCACTTAACAAGCTTGAAGCGGTCGTTACCTGTGAACAGATCATATGGCTGCAGGAGCAGGTGCAGCAGGTGTTCTGCAGCGATGCTGTCAAGCGATACGTGGCACTCCTGGCTGATGCCAGCAGGAAACATCCTGATCTGCTATTGGGGCTTAGCCCGCGTGGTGCTCTTATGCTGCTTCTTGCATCAAGAAGCCGGGCGTTTTTGCTAGGCCGTGATTATGTACTGCCAGAAGATGTGCAGAATATGTTTGAACCGGTTCTGGCGCATCGTCTGCTGCTTAAACCTGAGAGCAGACTTAAGAGAAAAACTATTCCCCAAGTGCTGCCAGAAATCCTCCAGAGCATCGCAATTCCAAGAACATGATAACTAGACGGCTCATAAGCTGGCTGATCGCCTGCATAATAATATTCTGGGTATTGGTCTATACCGGCTTCTACCAGTTATTGTTTATTTTGCTCGCAGCTGCCCTAGTACCGCTGTCAGCACTTGCTTTTTACCTGCCGGCCTGGAAAAGAGTATCTGTAAAACAAGAGTTTGTCAGACCAGTGGTGGAGAGAGGCGAGAATGCTCAGATCGAGCTTCTAGTAAATAATCCTTCATCTTATTTTTTCCCCTATGTTTCTGCAATTTGTTCTTGGCAAGATGAATCAGGCAATAAGAAGATCATTAGGAGATCCTTTTTACTGCGCCCTCATTCATCTCTACAGGTCATCATTCCTGTTAAGGCATATCATTGCGGCGTCTACAGTATTGGTGTAGGCCGGATGGCACTGCGTGATGTATTTGGTTTTTATTATTGGCAGAAACATGGTACAACTTATTGGCTGCAGCAGAGGCAGCCTCTGACAATAGTGCCATCTCTGATGCAGAATTCAGAATCCTGGATAAGCACACGTGATTTACCGCAGCCAGGTACTACGGACAGCATGAAAGTAAGTAATGAGCTCGATGCTCTGGCTAATATTCGCGAATATCGTTTCGGCGATCCTCTTAAGAGAGTTCATTGGAAATTATCAGCACGTTACGATAAATTGATGGTCAAGGAGTTCGAGGACCCCAGGAAGCGTTTTATCTGTTTCTCTGTTGACCCAGCAAGACCTGAAGATCATGATCTTGCTGTCAACATTCATGACTGGCAGCTGGAAGCTGCTGCGTCATTGATGCATGCTTTTTTGCAAGAGAGAAGACATGTAAAATGGCTTGATTCTTTTGACGATTGGCAGATAAGCGAAGCTGAAAATCTTGATCAATTTGAACTAATAAGACAGTCGATGGCACATCATAGAGTAAATGGTTTCAAATGGACTGATCATTTGGATCTTGCGATGGAAAAGGGACATGCTGAACTGGTCGTTCTGACCTCATGGACAATCAGTGAGGGGATTACCGATTGGCTGGAGAACTATGCTGCTGCTGGCGGACGGGCTATATTTTTGCTGATTAATGCGCTAAAAGCAGTTTCTGAGAGTGATAAAACTGAAGAACTGAAGAACCGTATTGAGAGATGCGGTGTAAGAGTAGTTGATGTAGATATATCGGAGATACGATGACAAGTTTGAAGAGATTGCTGAAAATCGGCTCAAGCAAGTCGGGCATAGAAAAACAGGTTGATGACCGTAAGGAGAAGCTAAGCGGTAAGCATTTTGCTGGAATTGGCATCAGGCTTCTGCTGGGAATTTGTTTCAGTAT
>JAAYFZ010000030.1 GCA_012727965.1 Clostridiaceae bacterium | reverse complement strand
CTGAGAATAGAGCTAATGCTCTCTCTTGGTGTTTTTGTTGTGTTGTCAGTGCTGATCGTATTATTTGGTCTGCAGCTGCAATCTCAGGCCAGAGATCAGAGAGCGCAGGCAGTAAGCTTCTACCAGAACAGTGATAAGATCGATGTACAGGCAATCGTCGATAGGCTTAACTTGCACACCAGAAATGATGTAGATTCTGCTGCTGTAACAAGCATAGCCAGCGGCAATTCAGATATCCGCGATCATTTGCTCAGAGCTTTTACCGCACCGTATTATCTGTCAACATCCGCTGATGATGAACATTTTATTAGTGATGCCTATACTGTAGTGACCGGCCAGACAATTGAGAGTGACAAATTAGAGCAGGCTAAACTGCTGCTACAGCAAACAGGCAGCAGACTTGCATGGATCGACGAGCTCTGTGAATCACTTGAACTGCCGGGGTCAGCTATATATCAGGAGGACCCAACCCGGATACGTACATTTACTCTGATTTCTGATCTGCCTGAGCAAGGGCAGAGGATCATCGGACTTCTGCCAGTTTCGGCAGAGATGAAGATTTCCGGTGATGAGGCCAGAATCAAGTTATTTTCCAATGGCCATCTGCAGCAGAGCCATGCTTATGGACGTCTGCGCGATCAAATGGTCGAGGAGGACATTGAAAATGAGAGTATTATTACAGTTTATTGGGATACCAGGTATGAGCGCTCCGGCAACCACAAGCTTGATTATCTAATTCAGACATCTGACGGCCGTGGCCACTGGATCAGCCTTGATTCTTTTGTGATTCCGGAGGATAAGGCTCTTGAATATGGTCAGATCGAGGCAGTGGATCTGCAGGCTATGCCTGATCATGATGCCGCTTATGACAATTCGCAAGAGGCCTGGTACAGAATAGACAGCGCCGATAATGCAGCCATGCTTACCCTGTTTCAGTCAGATACAGACCTCGATCTGGAGCTGATCAATATCATGGGCAGCCCGAGGGCTTCAAGCTCGAGCAGAGAAGGAGTACATGCTGCTCTGCGCTATCAGGGGACAGATGAAGATATTCTACCATTGTCGCTGCGTGCAAATAATGAGGACAGCAGCGTGGCCACCAGTTACTATGTGCGTATATCCCGCAGAGAACAAGGTACGCTTAAAAATGCACATTATTCGATACTTCATGCTGAAACCGCTGCAATTACAACACAGGCACCATATCGTTATGTTGCCGTGCTCGAAGCCTCTGACGATCAGCTGACGATAGCCGAGATTGGCAGAGAGGCTAGCTGGCAGCCTGCTGAGAATTATGAGCTTCTATCATCTGATAGTCGTTTAGGTCTGCTTAAGCTTCAAGATGTAAATGGTGCGGAGATAGATTTCGCCCCTGTATTCAATAATGATCATTATATTTATGGTCTTTATGTACTGCCAGAAACAGGTATGCTAAATTTCGAGACATGGGCTGTTGAAGGCAGCGCAGCAGAACTTGAGGTCAGCATTAATTATGAGGATGGCTCGATGATCGCGCTCGACAGCGCTGATCTGATCGAGATCAAACCATCGGTCAATAATCTCAGACTGCAAGTTACAGGCTTCAAAGGCAATAGCGAAGTTTATGAATTGAAGATCCTCAAATCACCTGCTCTTGATGGCTACCATCAGGTGCTGGAGGCTTTCCCATTAAGTTATAGGACTCCATTATGGGCGATTCATCTCGAACGACCGAGCTGGGAATTTAGACCAGATGATACGCAGATACTTTGGTCCGATTTTGTTGAGGCTCAAGATCTGCTCGACAAAAATCTGGTCGAAGCCGGCTATAGCCCTGAACACTGGGTTGAGCCTGGCAGTCCTGTTTATGATGGTGCATCCTGGAAGGCAGCCGCAACTGAGGTTATTGCCTATTTCGGTGATCCCAGACATGCCCTCAATTCAGTTGATCTGTTTCAATTTGAATCATTGCGTTTCGAACAGGATGTTCATACCCGCGAGGGCGTAGCGGCCATGTTGGAAAATACTTTTATGTCGGCAGGTAACGATGATGGTATCAAATATGCAGATATGATCTACCAGGCCGGAAATGAAGCTGATATCAGTCCGTTTTTCATAGCCGCCAAGATCATCCAGGAAATGGGACCTCAAGGACAGTCTTTGCTTGCTCATGGCGAGCTGCCAGGCTATGAAGGAATCTTCAATTTCTACAATATTGGATCCACGCCAAATCCGGAAGTCGAAAATGGTGCCTTGATCAACGGTGCCCGTTTCGCACAATTTGGCAAGGATCCTACAACAGAAGAGCTGGACGAAGAAGAGCAGCGCTGGCTGATCCCCTGGAACACAAGGCAGAAGGCGATCACTGGCGGTGCGATCTGGATTGCCGATAGGTATGTCTCGATCGGGCAGGATACTCTTTATGGACAGAAATTCGATTTAGTCGCAGACCCTGACCTCTTCATGCGCCAATATGCCCAGAACATTCAGATGGCCTGGGCCGAGGGCAGAAGAACATTTAGAGCATACAGAGATCTCGAACTGCTGGATGAACCATTTGCCTTCAAAATTCCGGTTTTTCTTGAGATGCCTGCAGAAGTATCAGACTGGCCATAGAAATTAAAAACGGCTGCGGTCGTAAATCATAATGTAAATCGGATAGAGGTATTTTCAGATGAAACCGAGTGTCATAGATAATGCAATTGAGTATGTAAAAGATATATTTGAAAAAGATTTTAGTGGTCACGATTATTATCACACCATGAGAGTATATAGGATGGCTTGTACTATTGCAGAAGGCGAACAGGCAGATATGGCGAAGGTACAGCTGGCCGCTTTGTTACATGATGTGGATGATATTAAATTATCACCCCAGACCCATGAAAACAAAGATAGAGCTCAATCCTTCTTAAAAGCTCATGACATGAGTAATGAGATGGTCCTGTCAATTTGTAATATCATAGATGAGATTTCTTATGTTGGTAATGATTCAGTGGTGCCATCGACGATTGAGGGCAAATGTGTACAAGATGCAGACAGACTTGATGCAATCGGAGCAATTGGAATTGCGAGAGCATTCGCATATGGTGGAAATCATAATAGAATAATGTATGACCCTGACGTAGAACCCAAAATGAATATGGGAGAAGCTGAGTATCGAAATCATATCTCAACAACGATCAACCATTTTCATGAAAAACTATTTAAACTAAAAGACCTTATGAATACATCAACAGCAAAATCTATTGCCTGGCATCGGGAAAAGTTCATGGAGGAGTACGTAGAGGAGTTCCTGAGCGAGTGGGATGGAATCCGCTAATTAAACTATTTTGACAATAATTCTGAAGTCTTACCGCATTTTATTCTCATTTGACTAATAACAGCATATTGACAATATGATTAATGAAAGTGTATTTATTATCGATATGTAATATGCGCAAAACAATTTTGTGCTAGAATGTACCCGACTATTCATGCATTGGCTGAGAAGTCTATAAGGAGGTCCATGCAGATGAGAGTTTATAATAGGCGTAAAAGCCTGGAGATGGGCGGTTTGATGAGTAAAAACACTATCAGGAACAAGCATTTATCTGACAGCTCAGTTAAGCAAAAACAGCAAAGATCACTGATCGCACAGGTCGAACAAGACCGTTTAGGCGATAGTTTTATTTATAGAGTCAGAAGTAATATTGCAGATATGTTACACATTGGCAGAAGACGAGAAGCCAAGCATGCTGGTTCAATTATCAGAGTGCTGGTTATTTCGCTGGTTTTAGTCCTGACACTTACACAGGCAGGGCCGTTCTTTGCTGACCTGTCTGGAGTTCATGCCGAGACCGCAATCAACCGTTGGGGAACAGTAACAGGTAACGGGGTCAACCTACGTGCACAGTCAACATCTGCTTTGACTTCGCTTGATACCTTAAATTTGAACGCAAGAGTAAATGTTATCTCGCAGGTTACTGGACAGATGACAAGTGCCTATGGTGATCAATGGTATAAGGTTAAATATATTAAGCCTGATGGCAGAGCTCTTGAGGGTTATTTGGTT
>JAAYFZ010000333.1 GCA_012727965.1 Clostridiaceae bacterium | reverse complement strand
GCTGTAAACATATGCAACCGCTCGTATGGCCTGGAGTATTAATAACCACCAGCTGTGACCCATCACCAAGATCGATCTTCTGATTGTCTATTAGTGTTTTTTCCGCGGGCTGCCAGCTCATAGGCCGACCAAACGTTGCTGATACATTGGCCATGCTGTCTGTCATCATATGGGCATCTGCAGTATGGATAGACAAAGGTACATGATAGCTTGCCCGCCAGTCATCAGCCGTAAGAATATGATCCATATGTCCGTGAGTAACGATGATCCCCTGAAGAACCGAATCGGTATGCGGCTTCTTCTCTGGCCAGGCCGCCGGATCGATCAACCAGGCTGATCTGCCGTTTTCCAGCCAGTAGCAATTAGCGGCAAAACCACTTACAGGTAATCTTTTAATTTCCCAGGACATATATGAACCTCCAGTTGGTGTAGATTTAAATTAACGAACTCTATAATAGCACAAAAAAGAACCAGGTTCAGCGTTGCCTGATTTGACAACGCTGCCTGATTCTCCGGGAGCAGCAAGATTATGTGTTAAGGCATCAGACAGAAGTCTTCTGCATAAATATTTATCAGTATGCAATACCAAACTGATGCATAGCTGTTGCTACTTTCTCAAAACCGGCAATATTAGCGCCCATAACGAGATTGTCAGGATCGCCATATTCGGCAGCAGCTGAGCTGGCACGATCATATATATCTATCATTATCTGCTTAAGCTTGCTGTCAACTTCTTCAAAAGTCCAGCTATAGCGCATGCTATTCTGGCTCATTTCCAAAGCTGAGGTAGCTACGCCGCCGGCATTGGCTGCTTTTGCCGGTCCATAAATAATTTTATTAGTAAGATATACATGTACAGCTTCAGGTGTTGAAGGCATATTGGCACCTTCGCCAAGAGCATAACAACCATTCTTGACCAGAAGCTCGGCGGATGCCTTATCGATCTCATTCTGTGTTGCACAGGGCAAAGCGACATCACAGGGAACAGACCAGATACCTGAGCAGCCTTCAGTATATGCTGCGTTTGGATGAGAATCGATATATTCCTTGATTCGACCGCGTTTTACCAGTTTGATCTGCTTAACAGCTTCAATATCAATACCATCAGGATCATGAATATAGCCGTCTGAATCACTAAGTGTGACAACCTTGGCACCAAGCTGTTGTGCTTTTTCAGTTGCGAATATCGCAACATTACCTGAACCAGAAATTGAAACTGTAGCTCCTTCAAATGTCTTGCCTTTTGCCTTCAGTGCTTCATCCATGAAGTAAAGCAAGCCATAGCCTGTAGCTTCTGTTCTAGCCAGAGAACCGCCCCAAGTCAAACCTTTGCCTGTCAATACACCGGTATGAGCGTTTGACAGCCTCTTATACTGACCGTACATATAACCGATTTCGCGAGCGCCTGTGCCGATATCGCCTGCAGGCACATCAGTGTCAGGACCGATATGACGATAAAGCTCAGTCATAAAGCTCTGACAGAATCTCATGATCTCTCCGTCACTTTTGCCACGGGGATTAAAATCAGATCCACCTTTGCCGCCGCCAATAGGCAGACCGGTTAGTGAGTTTTTGAAAATCTGCTCGAATCCCAAAAACTTGATTACACTAAGATTAACTGATGGATGCAGTCTCAATCCGCCCTTATAAGGACCTATAGCACTGCTGAACTGGACGCGGAAACCTCTATTGACATGTACTTTACCAGCATCATCCACCCAGCTGACACGGAATATAACCTGTCTCTCTGGTTCAACAATTCTGTCGAAAATGCCTGCTTCTAGCCATTCTGGATGTTTTTCAGCTACAGGCTCCAGGCTCTCAAGAACCTCGAGTACCGCTTGGTGAAATTCTGGTTCATTCGGATTTCTTGTTACGACCTGATCGTAAACAGCTTGTAATTTTTTCATGCATATCCCTCCGCAAGTTTTTATTCTATATCATCTTATATAGCCGGCTCATATTTACTCTAAGCCTATCAATCATTCTATTGCTTACTTACTTATTCGTCAAGAAAAAATGCAAGTTATTTATCCATAACTTGCATTTATCGCATCTGTCAACGAAGCAGATATTGTATCTTTACTATTTTACCAATTCGCGCCAATCGAGATCACCACGATCAATTGCCAAGACGAGCAGCTCCGCCGTCGCGATATTTGTTGCAACAGGAATACTATTGGTATCGCAAGCTTTAAGCAAAGCATTTGGCGCATCATATGCATCAAGCAGCGGGTCACGCAAATAGACAACAGCGTCTATTTCATTATACATCGCTCTTGACGCCAGCTGATCGAGACTTCCTGATATCTCTGTAGATAATCCTATGATATCTATAGATGTCGCATCACGAATCAATCTTGATGTATTAAAAAGTGAGTACATCGTATGTCTGGACAAAATCTGGCTATAAGCAATACAGAAATTAACCAGCAATTCATTCTTGCGATTATCTGCAAGCAAAACAATATTCACGAGGCTACCTCCCTAATATCAGATAACTAGTATCTATTCTAACTACATTTGTCGCATCAAACAAGACTTAGCAGCCACAAAGCTTATTTTCTGTAGATTAAGACCATGTTGCGATCATAACTTTCAACCTATTGCACAGTAATTATCTATTCAGTCTGAGTCTGACTTGTTGTCTGCTCATTCGATGTTTCCGTGGTCTCCATTCCAATAATTGCAGGATTTTGAATTTGGTCTGATGGCTGATCTTCAGGTCTGTCAAGTCCAAAATAGGAGTCAAGAATATCCTTGGCGATACCAATCGTATTTGATCCCCAGGCACCTTTCTCAATGATCTGAGCGATTACTATCTCAGGATCATCAGCTGGTGCGAAACATATAAACAGACCATTTGATGAAGATACATCCTCTCTGCCCGTCTCAGCTGTACCTGTTTTCGTAGCTACATCAATCGGATAGTCGGCGAAATAACTGCGTGCTGTTCCCTCTCGGTCTTTGCTGACAGCCACCATTGCTTCGCGAATGATGTCGATTGTAGATTGTTCGAGACCTATTGGCTGCGGCTCCGGTTCATTATAACTGACAACAACCCCATCGCTCCTTGTTATCTGTGATATTACATGAGGTGTTACAAGATTACCGGTCGCTGCTGCTGCCGTATATCTTGCCAGCTGAAGAATTGTAAAACTATTGTCAAACTGGCCAATTGCTGTCTGACAAGTGTCTGCAGGAAACCAGACTTGATCCGAGGGATCACTTCTTAGCAGTATTTTCGTAGCTCTGCTTGAACGATAACCCTTCACCTCACCTGGCAGATCTATACCTGAGTATTCGCCTAGTCCCAGCTTCTGGCCCCAGTAATCGATATTATCTACACCGGTCTTAATGCCCAGATGGTAGAAATACATATTGCATGAGGTAGCCATACCTCTAACCAGGTCTAGATTGCCATGCCCACTGCCTGGATACTCAAGACAGCGCCAGGGCCAATCACCGATAATCTCTGAGCCAATACATCTGATCGTGCTGGAAGTAGGTGTTATTGCGCCTGACTGAAGTGCCGAAATTGCAGTTGCTGGCTTAAATGTTGAGCCTGGTGCATAAATCTCCATAATTGTGCGATTCATCATTGGTTTCTGCTCATTATCTTGCAAATATGTCTTGACCCTGTCTGCTGCTTCCTCGTCATCAGCCTGTATAAGAAAATCGTTTGGATCATAGTAAGGATAGCTAGCCATCGCCCTGACCGCACCACTTTTGGCATCTAGTACGACAACCGCTCCAGCATCAGCATCGCCCTTGTTTTTATTATCCGGGCTATTCCTGATCTGATCAATAACCTGTTCAAGCGATGTCTGAGCGACCTTTTGCAGCTTCAGGTCCAGAGTCAGTCTGACATCGTATCCCGGGACAGCATTTTTGCCAATGTCCTCGGGGAAAAATGTACCTTCTTCACCTAAAGCAGACCAGACATTATATGGCTTAACACCATTTTGTCCAGCCAGATATCTCTCGGCTGATGCCTCAACACCAGCTTGCCCAACTATAGCATCAGGTTCATATCCAAGTTCACGCAGTTGTTCATACTGTGTGGCCGATATACGTCCGGTATAGCCAATAACATGACTCAAATATCTGACCTGATCAGAATATATACGTTGACTATCCTGGCCAATAATGACTCCGCGGAAGCGATAATTCTGCTCATAAATGATACTCACCATATCTTCAGTCACTTGACGTGTAATCTCAATCGGAGTGCCATTTACGAAGGACCAATAATCCTTCATGATAAGGTAACGCAGTTTCATGATCTGAAAGGCCTCATCTCGACTATAAATCAAACCATCTGCATCATAATTTTCAATTTGATACTTATTGAAGAGCAAATAATTATAAAACTCATCAGGATCAAGCTTTATCTTGTCATCTGTGAAAATCGTCTTCTCGCCCTCTATTATATCATTGAGAGCAAATAGATTCTGTTTTGTCTGCCAATAGATTAGTTCCTCTTCATTCTTGTGGAAGACAGCGACTCCACAATCATCTCCCTGGCCTGATTCATGATCGCATCTGCTATGATCGATCGTGAAATAATCAGTAAATTCACTCGTGATCTCAACACCGTTCTCCTCAAGAAACTGCGAAAGGTCCAGCAGCATTGCATTCAGAGTTTTGTTATCTAAACCTGCATAGCTGAGATACATTACAGGTATTGTCTCAGAATATGCCAGAGCAATTCCCGAAGCATCATAGATGTCACCTCGGGGTGCTTTGATTACTTGTTGTCGAGAAATTCCACTTGTCTCGCTAACACCACTGACTGATCCGGGGTTTAACTGAAG
>JAAYFZ010000332.1 GCA_012727965.1 Clostridiaceae bacterium | reverse complement strand
GCCCGAGAAGGTGTATCTGTATATTTATGCAATTGTCGTCTCTTCAAAGACTATTTTGAAATTAGCTCTTTAATTTAACCGCTTAAACTATAATAAGACTGGCTTCCTGTATTTGTCAAGAAGAATAAATGTGTTCGCTTCAGAAGAATTGGAGCGTAAGATTGCATATCCCGAGAAAAACCAGCGTAGGAAGGCAAGTCTAATTAGAAAAGAATGGCTTGGGACCCAATAAAAAACATACCCATTTCACCAGTGGGATATTTGTGGTATTCATTTTCACTGCTCAGGATTAAACGAGCACCAGAACATCTCCAGTCAAAATCCTTTGGCTTTGGATTTGGGCAAGAAGTGTAGGGGGCCATTGCCATTGGGCAGAAAGCGAGGGTGGGGGTAGTTTTCTGAATTCTGGGATGATTGACTCAACAAGACCGATTACCTGTAAACAGCCACCCTTGTGTTGAATCATATGGGTTTCTCGGCAGGTTCAGAATCTTGCTGAATAACTTTATAAAGAAGATTGGACAGATAGTAAGGAATTGATGCACTTTTCAATGCCTTACGTACTTTCCCTTTCAACCAAATGAGTCTGGATAATTGTATGTGAAGGTTGAATTCGCTTTTTTTCTATTACATCGACCAACAGTTCAGCAGCCTTGGACCCTATCTCGTAAGAGTTCATATCCAGACTCGTGATTGAAGGGGCATGAATTCGGGTGATCATAGTATTTCCTGCACTGATTACTGCAACTTTTCCAGGAACATGAATGTTCTTTTCCTTTAAAGCGCGTAAAACACCCACTGCTATTGTGTCGTTAAAGGTAATGACGGCAGTGAAATCAGAAATTTTCTCTATCGTCTGCTTAAAAACCCTGTATCCTTCCTCTTCCAGCATTTGAACGTTTAGTATCCAATCGTTGCTATAGTTCAATCCATTATCATGATATGCCATCGCAGACCCGGCTTCTCTTTTCTCGCTCTGGGTATATTTTGCAGATCCATTCATCAGGATAATTTTTCTGTGCCCTTTTTTAATTAGATAATTTACAGCCGCATAATACCCAGCTGTTAAGTCCGCATCTACATAAAAGGAATTCTCGCGGTCATCAGGAGTCCCTATGACTACATAAGGAATCTTACATTGTATGATATGTTGTATGTATACATCATTAATCCGAGGGTTCATGATTAAAGCGCCATCTATTGGCTGGGTAAGGTTCAGATCTGGATGATCCTTATTGTTTTCATCCAAATAATCAGCATACAAATGAATCTGATATTTCTTCTCATGGAGAACGTCGAGGACTCCCGCAAGAATATTATTGAAAAAATAATCTTCACGAATATTTTGAGTAGGTGAGGCATATAGACCCACCGTCCATGTTTTACTACTGGCAAGATTTCTAGCAGTAATGTTTGGTCGGTAATCTAATTCCTCAACAGCTTTCAGTATCTTGTCTGTAACCTCTTGGCTGATTTTTCTTTTGCCTGAAAGCGCATATGATACCGTTGCCGCAGACACACCTACTCTATTTGCTACAGTCTCAATTGTTACTTTCGGCATATATTCCTTAAAACCTTTTGTTAAACGCTTAAATGAGTCTATGATTAAACACTAATTTCGTCAACACTTTTTCTTTCTGAAATATTATAGCTAAGAAACAACGCTGTCCTCAGGCAGGCTGAGATATGCTTATACGCTGACTAGCAAAAAGCCATGCATATTGCCATGTGTCAAAAAAGAGGTGGTTTCACATTACGTATAGATTTGGAAACAATAATCGCAAGTAACGGATAGCTATGGAATTTGCTTCTTTGTATGGGGCATTTTTTCCTACAATTTTCAGAAATTATATTTGCCTTTACCATAGGCTATTACTCTTGACAGTACAGGATAATCTATCTATGTGTATATATGAACAAATGTTCACATGAAAATGTGTCTATATATCTAAAAGGGGGTGGAAAACAATGGCTGAAATACATAATGCAGACATAAGAGAGTGTATAACGCAGGCATTTGCATGCATACAGACGAACAGGACCAAGAGTCAGGTTTTCAGTCCTTCCTCCATTGAGGGAGTGTTATTGGAGAAGTAGGAAGGAAGGCATTAAACTAATCCGTTCAAAGTTTGAAAAGAAAGGGTAACGGTTTCTGGCGTGTTAACGCTTAAATTATGGCAATAACCATACAAATCAAGAACGGCAAACTCGAAGTAATTTCTTGCATATAAGATT
>JAAYFZ010000331.1 GCA_012727965.1 Clostridiaceae bacterium | reverse complement strand
CTATAAGTCCATTCAACTGACTCAAAGCATTAGCAGCGTCATCAACAGCAGCAAATAATCTTATCGGCAGCCGCTGTACAGTTCCATTTTGTCTTGCCTCTGCCTTGACCTCCATCAAAAAAGCAAGCTGCAGCGGTGGCAGCAGATTAAGCACCCGCAGCTTACCGCTTGCCAGTGCCTTCAGCTTATGCTCGATCTTGAGAGCCTTGCGTTTCTCTTCATATGCCATTTGAAACTCAGTTCGCTTACGTCTGATCTCAGTTATAAAATCATCTGGCTTGTATATGCAGCAGCGATCGATCTCATAGATCAGAGCGGCCTGCTCAAGCCCACTTACCGTTTCGAAGCCGAATCGTCTCAATAACTCCTGATAATCTTCATTTCTGAAGCTATAATACTCACCATTTAACCTGGCAAAAGCCTTCATCGTGTCTAAATAGCCTAATCTGAAGTTGCGTCTTAGAACCGCAGGGGTCAGATCAAGAAAACCGCCTAGTGACTGCTTATCATGGATCAATGTTAGTTGTACATTGTCGTCCAGGCGACTGAGAACGGATGCCTTCGGCTCAAGATCGACAGCCACGATCTGGCGATGACCTCGCCGGCGCAGCATCGAAACCGGTACATTCTCAAGGATACCGCCATCCATATAATTCGTACCATCAATTCGAACTGGGGCCAGACCGGGCAGACGTGCGCTGGCCATTATATACTCGATCAGGCTGCCCGCACTAACCTCATCAAGCCAGAGTGCATGCGGTTTGAAATCGGGCACGACTGTTGTCATAACACCAAAATCGGCTTTGCTTGCTCTTATGTTTTTCTCATTAACATATTTGTTTAGAAGATCACGCAGAGGAGCAGTGTTAAGTGACCGGCTGTTCCAGAGTTCTTTTGCCAGCAGTTCAGCATTTTTAAGACTTAACAGATCCTCTGATCTAAGCTCAGTCCTCTCGGAAAAAGCAAGACACTGGTCGATCGTGAGATTAGCCCACATCTCCATAGCCTGATCATATGGCGTTCCCAGCATCAGAGCGCCGTTAACTGCACCTATGGATGTCCCGGAAATCGCCGCGAAATCAAGTCCAAGCTGGCGGAAGGCCTTCCATGCGCCCATCTGAAACATGCCCTTCGAACCACCGCCGCCAAGAGCCAGTGCAACTTCACTCATTTAGATATCACTCCTTAATATAAATCAATATTATTATAGCACTGATACCTGCCGCTCTATACAAAACACCGCCGCAGCTTATCGCTGCAGCGGTGCTATGGAATGCTGAAAGAAATCCAATTATTTAGAAAACCAGGTTAATTCTATATCCAAACGCTAGTTGCCAATCAGGTTCTTACTTAAGAACTTCAACTGCCTTGCGCTCGATCTCAAGTCCCTTGGTATAGAGCTCGAAGAATTTGTCGAAACCGGCAACATCCTTCGCATCCGGCTTGAGAACATCGCCGCTCTTGCCTGCGAAAACATTATCATTCAGATAATCCGGCAGCGACTGACCATCCTTCTTGTTAATCATGTAGCCAGCCAGCAGCGCTATACCCCAGGCTCCGCCTTCACCAGCTGTTTCCATGATTGAAATAGGAGTATTTGTGGCAGCTGCCATAACGCGCTGACCGACCTCCTGTGTTTTGAAGAAGCCGCCATGACCGCGGATCTCTTCAACTACAACATTTTCCTTCTCTGTCAGGATCTTCATGCCGGTCCTGAGAGCGCCAAGTGCTGTGAACAAGTGTACACGCATGAAATTGGCCAGATTGAAATTGCTGCCCGAAGAACGAACCAGCATCGGTCTGCCCTCTTCAAAGCCGGTGATGTGTTCACCGGAAATGTAGCCATATGCAAGCAGGCCGCCGCAATCGGGATCGCCCTTAAGAGCCATACCAAGAAGCGTGTCATAGAGCTTCGGTTTGGGAACATCCAGGCCAAGCTCCTTCAGAGCTTCGGCGAAAATGTTCAGCCAGGCGTCATAGTCAGAGGTACAGTTGTTTGAGTGAACCATCGCGACCATATGACCGTCCGGTGTAGTAACCAGATCCAGCTCTTTATATGCCTTGGATAGTTCCTTCTCCAGAACCAGCATCGCGAAAACTGATGTTCCTGCAGATACGTTACCTGTTCTGACAGCGATACTATTAGTAGCAACCATACCTGTGCCGGCATCGCCTTCTGCAGGACACATAGGAATGCCAGCTTCCAGCTTACCAGATGGATCAAGCAGCTTAGCGCCTTCCTCTGTAAGATAGCCTGCGTTGTCACCAGCAACCAGAACGGCAGGCAGAAGATCAGCAACCTTCCAGCCGAAACCGTAATCGCTGATATGAGAGTCAAACTTCTCTGCCAGCTTGAAATTATAGTTCTTGTTTACTGAATCTATCGGGAAAACACCAGAGGCCTCGCCTATACCAAGCGATTTTTGACCAGAAAGCTTCCAGTGAATATAACCTGCAATAGTAGTCAGGAAGTTGATATCCTTAACATGCTCTTCCTTATTTAGGATAGCCTGATAGAGATGAGCGATATTCCATCTCTGAGGAATCGGATAATCGAAGAGCTCTGTCAACTCTTCAGATGCCTGACCTGTGAAGTTATTCCTCCATGTGCGGAAAGGTACAAGCTGTTTGTCATTTTTGTCGAATACCATATAGCCATGCATCATGCCACTGAAGCCGAGCGAACCGGTTTTTGTAAATTCGACATCATATTTCGCCTTAACATCCTCAGTCATTTTTCTGAAGCTGCTCTGAACACCGTTCCAGATCTCATCGAGACTGTAAGTCCAGATATTGTCGATGTAGCTATTTTCCCAATCGAAGCTTCCGGAAGCTATCGGGAAATTGTCAGGTCCAATAAGCACTGTCTTGATTCTGGTAGAACCAAGCTCCATACCAACAGAAGTCTGACCGTTTAGAATCGCGGATTTGATTTCAGCTGTATTACCCATAATAAACTCTCCTTTCAGAATTCATGGCTATTATATCAAATATAGCACGGAGAGGCACGAGGATTAATACAACCTATTCTGTATTACTTGCAATATTCTCAGCCATTTCGATATTCATTGGCACTCACGCCGATAAGTTTCTTGAAGCTCCTTGAGAAATGCCCAGTATCGCTGTAGCCAACAGCCTCGCTGATATCGGCGATAGTCAGATGCTCTTTTGTGCTATCGCGCAGGAGTCTCTTGGCTGCTTCAATACGTGCTGCGTTGAGAAGATCATAGTATTTTTTGCCGGTATGCTTATTAAGAAGCTTGGAGAGATGCCACTGCGAAACATAGCAGTGGTCTGCGACCTCTTGCAGTGAGAGCTTAGTTTGATGATTATCCTCAATATAACTCAGCGCGCGTCTGACGATATAACTGCTGGCGCTATTGTTTCTATCAACGGATTCATCCTCCGGAGGCCTTTCCCTCAATATAGCAGACATGCTGCTCATCGCTTCGTTGATCTCATCCATTCTTGAAGGCTTAAGCAGAAGCCTGTGAACACCGAGACGGACAGCCTCCTGCGCATAAGAAAAATCGCGATAGCCAGTCAGTACCGTTACAAGCAGTT
>JAAYFZ010000330.1 GCA_012727965.1 Clostridiaceae bacterium | reverse complement strand
GAGTTTCATATCAAGCGGGCCACCATGCCAGACTATGCAATGGCGATAGCTTTTGCCAGCATGGAAGCTGATCAGATCAGTTGACAGTTCCTTGTTTAGATCATGTATCAATACCGCAGCTTCCTCGCTTGATATCTCATCGGAGCTGTAGTCCTGCATTGTTATACTTCCGTTAGCATCAGGTTCACTCAGGGTGACTAGATTACAGCGGAATGCTATATCATCGTTTTGCAGCTCTATGCCCATACTGACAGCTTCAATTGGAGATCTGCCGCTATAATATTTAACAGGGTCGAAACCCATGACGCTCATATTGGCAGTATCGCTGCCGGGAGCCAGTTCATCCGGCACAGTTTTTACCATTCCGGCCAGACCGGCGGCAATTTTATCCATGTTTGGCTTATTGGCAAGCATTAGAGGAGTTTTATTGTCATACTGCGGCAGTGGCAGATCGGCCATGCCGTCTCCTAGGAATACAACATATTTCATGGAAACTCACTTTCTGTCAGCTGAATCTCTTGATCAGCAGATTAATGTATCTTTATGCAGAACACTAATCAGCTCTGCCTGTCCTATATTAACAAAAAAGAGGCCCCCTGAAAAGGAGTCCTCCATTAGTTGATGATTAAAAGTGTAACTAATTACTTGAGCAGTGCGAGCAGGATACCGGCGGCAACAGCCGAACCGATAACGCCGGCAACGTTCGGACCCATGGCATGCATGAGCAGGAAGTTACTGGGATTCTCCTCCTGACCGACCTTCTGTGAAACACGGGCAGCCATCGGTACCGCGGAAACACCGGCTGAACCGATAAGAGGATTGATCTTGCCACCTGAAGTGATGTACATCAGCTTACCGATAAGAACGCCGCTGGCAGTACTGAAGGCGAATGCTATGACACCAAGAACTATGATCATAAGAGTCTCAAGACGCAGGAAGGTTTCAGCTGTTGCAGTTGCACCAACAGAAACACCAAGCATGATCGTGACTATGTTCATCAGTTCATTACTAGCTGTCTTAACAAGTCTGTCCGCGACACCGCTCTCCTTGAGCAGGTTACCGAGCATCAGCATACCGACCAGTGTAAGAGCGTCAGGCACGATCAGGGCAACGATAACTGTAACCAGGATCGGGAAGAGGATACGCTCTTTGCGTGAGACTTCACGCAGCTGACCCATGATGACATTACGTTCCTTCTTGGTTGTAAGAAGTCGCATGATCGGCGGCTGGATAACAGGGACCAGAGCCATGTATGAGTAGGCAGCAACTGCTATGGCACCAAGCAGCTCAGGTGCGAGCGTCTTGGTAACGAAGATAGCTGTCGGACCGTCAGCACCACCGATGATACCAATCGAAGCAGCCTGGTCAGGTGTGAAGCCGAGAAACAGAGCGCCCAGGAATGTCATGAAAATACCAAACTGGGCAGCGGCTCCGAGTAATAGTGATCTCGGGTTGGCAAGCAGTGGACCGAAGTCGGTCATGGCACCGATGCCGAGGAAGATCAGTGGCGGATAGATGCCCAGCTTGACACCTAGATATAGGAAATCGAGCAGTCCGCCCTTGCTGATGAGCTCATTAACCGCAAATAGCGTTCCATCTGCATAGCCAAGCTCCTTTATATACTCAGGGCTGAAGAATTCCATATGAATTACTCCACCCATAGGCATATTTGACATCAACATACCAAAAGCAATTGGCAGAAGCAGTAGTGGCTCAAACTTCTTAGCGATCGCCAAATAGAGCAGAACAAAAGAGATCAAAATCATTCCAAGCTGATTCAGCTGCATATTGGCGAAGCCAGAGCCCTGCCATAGTCTCAATAGTGTCTCGCCGAATGCTTGTAAAACCGTAATAATGGTTTGCATGCAATTCCTCCAGTCATAGTCACAGCATAAGTGGTCAATTCAGGCTGTGAATCATTTCAGGTCTGCCAGGCAGCCTGTAATTATCGTTTCAATTGATACTTGTCGCTATGTTTGATTCTGTAATCAGACTCTGCGAATTTTTTTGATTCTGAAGCCGGCAGAGGCTGAATCGCCGCCTTCTTTTGCCAGCATCATCTGAATAGCAGCAGTTATCGCTGCTATTATCGCGCCGTTATCTTCAGATTTGACAACAGCTGATCGTGCCGGCTTAGCGGCGGCTTCTGGCTTAGCAGCTTCTGCTGTAGGCTCAGCAGACTTCTTGTTTTGTCCGCTAATCAAACGAGACATCAAGCCTATTGAAAGACTAATGATGACAAGTATGGAAAAAACCAGCGAAACACCCACAAGCATCATGGTAATACCCAAAAAAGCCTGTTCACTCGGTGTGCTGAATTGTTGGGTCCAATGGTTCAATAAGACAATTGGCATAAAACGTCCTCCTGCGTTAGAATGGTTCAGAGACTTTTACAAGCCCAAAGAATTCCGAGTACCATTTTACCTGATGATTCGTACAGACGCAAATGAAAAAGAGATAAAAATAATAACTTTGTATAAATACCTTAAATGTTATCAAGGCAGCTATGCATAGTTCGGAGGTTTGACTGATGTTTTTGGACAATAACATAAATAGAGTGCCAATCACAGTAATTGTTGGCGCATATGGCAGCGGCAAATCAGAGGTCAGCGTCAATCTGGCTATTGCAAAAAGCGGCAGTGGCAGAGTATATCTTGCCGATCTAGATATCATCAATCCTTTTTATCGTTCGGCGGATACTGCAGATCTGCTGAGGGAGCGTGGGATAATACTGATTTCTTCAATTTATGCTGGCACAAATGTTGACGTCCCTGCTGTGCCCGGCGAAATTAATCGTGTTTTCGCCGATCAGGATGCTTCAGCTGTTCTGGATATTGGCGGCGAAGATCTTGGAGCCAGGATCGTCGGTTCACTTAAGCCGCAGCTTGAAGCAGCAGATTATCAGATTCTGATGGTGGTAAACCCATTCAGGCCTTTTACTGATACTGCCGAAAAAATAGTTGAGGCTGCCAGGGCACTTGAGGCTGCCTGTAAATCAAAAATCGACGGTTTTGTATACAATCCCAATCTACTTGAATTCAGCTCTTCTGATCTAGTTGATGAAGGCTGGGCAACTATGTCAGCAGCAGCGGATATGCTCAATATTCCTATCAGACTTATTACGATAATGGATGAATATGCTGAGCCTGACTGGACATTTTCGCAGGCAGATATTCCAGTGCTCAGGATGGAGAGAACAATTTTCTATCCTTCGGATGATCGTGTATAAAATACAACAGATAGTTGATTCCGAACTGAGACAAACATATAATAGATTAGTGCAACCTTTAACAGTTCATATATATATTCGTAATTATGTATATTTATAGAATGGTTGTTTGAATTGATAATAAACCTCAATTATGTGCAGCAGTTTGATCTGCTGATATTATGGGGGTTTGATGCAGGAGGTAAATAATGGCAAAGGTCGAATTCAGAGAAGAACGCTGCAAAGGCTGCGGCTTATGCGTTTCAGTATGTCCGAAGAAAATCATTAGTTTGAAAACTACTGAACTAAACATCAAGGGTTATCACCCGGCAGGTGTAGAAGAAATGGACAAATGTATTGGCTGCTCCATGTGCGCGACCATATGTCCCGACAATGTTATTGAGGTCTGGAAATAGGAGGAGCGATAATAATGAGTAAACGTATATTGATGAAGGGTAATGAGGTTATTGCTGAAGCTGCAGTCAGAGCTGGTTGCAGACACTATTTTGGATATCCTATTACTCCACAGACAGAGATAATGCATTATATGGCCAAACGTATGCCTGAGGTCTCGGGCACTATCTTACAGGCAGAGAGCGAAGTTGCGGCTATTAATATGGTTTATGGAGCTGCTGCTGCCGGTGCCAGAGTCATGACTACCAGCTCCAGCCCGGGCATCAGTCTTAAGCAGGAAGGGTTTTCATACATTGCCGGTGCTGAATTGCCGGCGGTTGTAGTAAACATCGTCAGAACTGGTCCTGGACTTGGTGGTATTCTGCCTGCTCAGGGAGACTATTTCCAGGCGACCAAGGGTGGCGGCCATGGCGACTATCGCAACATCGTTCTGGCACCTGCAAGTATACAAGAGCTGTATGAAATGACAGTTGAAGCTTTTAACCTTGCGGATAGATATAGAAATCTTGTTTTGATTCTAGGTGATGGAACACTAGGCCAGATGATGGAGCCTGTGACATTCCGGGATGAAGAACCGATCGAGGAAGTTAGCAAGGACTGGGCTGTTACCGGCAGACAGGGCAGGGAAGAACATAATCAGATAACATCTATTTATATAAATCCAGACATCATGGAAGCTCTTAATAATAAGCTGCAGAAAAAATACAGAGAAATCGAGAAAAATGAGGTCCGTTCTGAAGTTCTTCAATGTGAAGATGCCGAAATCGTGATAGCTGCCTTTGGTATTGCCAGTCGAATTTGCCGTAATGTTATCCGACAGGCCAGAGCAGAGGGTATTAAGGTTGGAATGATCAGACCTATTACTCTGTGGCCTTTCCCGTCAGAAAAGATTGCTGAAATTGCTTCTTCCGATACTGTGAAGGCCTTCCTGACAGTCGAACTCAATGCCGGCCAGATGGTTGAGGATGTCAGACTAGCAGTCAACGGCCGCAAGCCTGTAGAATTCTACGGTAGAATGGGCGGCAATCTGCCGTCGCAAAAAGAATTACTTGAAAAAATCAGAGCTATTGCTGGCAGATAAGGGGAAGATAAATGGAAAAGGTATTCAGTAGAACAGAAGGACTTATTGATAAGCCGATGCATTATTGCCCTGGCTGCACGCATGGCATCATCCACAGATTGATAGCTGAAGCTATGTGCGACCTGGATATTCTGGAGAACACCATTGGTGTCTCGCCTGTCGGTTGTACATATAATAACTATGAATATTTTGCCTGTGATATGGTACAGGCATCACACGGCCGTGCACCGGCTGTTGGAACAGGTATCAAGAGAGTGCATCCAGATAAGTTGGTTTTCACATATCAGGGAGATGGAGATCTTGCAGCCATAGGAACCGCTGAGATCGTACATGCAGCTGCCAGAGGTGAGAAGATCAGTACTTTCTTCGTAAATAACGCAATTTACGGTATGACATCAGGCCAGATGGCGCCTACCACTCTGATAGGTCAGAAAACTACGACTTCACCTTTTGGCCGAGATCCACAGGTGCAGGGATATCCGATCAATGTCAGTGAGATGATCGCGACACTTGAGGGAGCCGTTT
>JAAYFZ010000329.1 GCA_012727965.1 Clostridiaceae bacterium | reverse complement strand
CCGACTCCACCCCCTGATCGAGCTATCTGGCAAGACTCTTGGCCTCATCGGCTTCGGACGTATCGGCCGGGCAGTCGCACCAATCGCCAGAGCACTCGGCATGCATGTTCTCGTCACGACCAGAACAACACCGTCAGCCGAACATGCTTCTGACATCGACCGCGAAGTCATATATGTGAATCTGGAAGAACTTCTGTCGGCCTCTGACATCATCTCCCTGCACTGCCCGCTGACACCGCAAACAGAAAATTTGATAAATGAAAAAACAATAGCACTGGCAAAAGACGGTTTCATGCTTATCAATACAGGCCGAGGTCCTCTGATCGACGAGCAGGCTCTGGCACAAGCCCTTACAACGGGAAAAGCCGGCGGCGCTGCCCTCGACGTACTCTCGACAGAGCCACCTGCAGCCGACAATCCTTTGCTGACAGCACCAAATTGTATCATCACACCTCATATTGCCTGGGCGCCCAAACAAACACGCGAAAGGCTTATGAATATAGCCGCCGGCAATCTGGCCGCCTGGCTCTCAGAAGAAGAAATTAATACAGTAAACTAAAGGAGAAATACTTTGAACAAGAGAATTTTAGTCAAAAAACACGATGATTCCCAGCTACCGGCCATCATAACACCAGAGCTGGCCAATACATATATCCGTATCTATGGTGAGGATTACGCTACGACCGGCCGCGCCTATTTCGAAGGCACGATCCGAATCTTCATCTTCGAGAGACGTCCCCGTCAGGAGCTAATCGAAATGTTTGCTCAGCTTACAGATAAACCATCGTATCGGTATCGTCTCAATCAGGAAATAATAACTGTAGAGATAATTGAAGATCCCAAATCACTGCCGGGTCGATATAGTTATATCCGGAAATAAGAAAGACTGAAAGAAACTTAAGAGGGATGCCTCACAAGATCGTTTAAGATCTGCCAGAGACATCCCTCTATTTTTGTGACTGATCAGGTTGATTTGATTATCTACTTGTTAACATTCAAGATGCCGGATTATCCAGTATTCCAGCAAACAGAGGAAGTCCATTTCTCAGGTCGATGATCGTATAGAAGAATGGACGATCGAAGATAAGCTCTTTCTCATTCATGATAGCGCTCTCGTCGACGGCAACTGAAGTTGCTGCCGCAGCCTCTGTACCCTTCTCATCAACAGCAATAAATGTTTTATGACGAACCTCGCTGATATAAAGACCTTTGCGCCTGCCTTCATTCAGAAGCGACAAGTCGGCCACAGCACCGTCAAAAGACGAGGGCATGCCCATGGCTATCAATTCGTTATTCAGTACATCTTCATATTCTGCTTCATATTTTGGCAACCTGATAAATCCCTGTACAGACTCTGCCTCAGCCGCTAACTCTCTAAGATCAGCAAACAAGGTCTCCTGATCCTGAGCACTTAACCAGGCCCTCGGTTCACTACCCTCCTCCGGCAGCACCGCAACATAAGCGAAGCGTCCGTCATCATAAGGTAAAACAACACCATCAGCACCATCCATCTCGAAGAAACTAAGCATATCGGCTCGATTCATGAAATCGTGCTCAATAACACCCTCCGGACTATTGAAACTAGCCTTATATGTATCCTGATGCAAAAATGGCGTCTGCCAATCAGATTTGAAATAGACCGTATTGATCAGGTACATAACTG
>JAAYFZ010000328.1 GCA_012727965.1 Clostridiaceae bacterium | reverse complement strand
GAAGTTAACCGGCAAGGCGAAAACTAAGCAAGACAAGGCTGATATGGTATAATCGAGGTAGAAATAATCAAGAATAACCTGCGCAAGCTCAAACTATGAGGTGATCGAAATGCAGGAGACTGATAGCAAACAGGGTCTGATACATATCTATTGTGGAGACGGCAAGGGCAAAACAACTGCTGCTATAGGTTTGATCGTAAGAGCAGCAGGACATGGTCGACGCGTAATGCTGGTACAGTTTCTAAAGAGCGGTCTATCAGGTGAGATCATACCGCTTAAACAGCTTGACGGTGTCAGAGTGATCGCCGGACAAATCACTGCTAAATTCTCAAATCAGATGAACGAGCAGGAGCGAGCTGAAACACTTCAGCTGCATCAGCAGCATTTACAGCAGGCCGTAGCAGCAGCAGTTGCCGGCGAGCTTGATTTGCTGGTTATGGACGAAGCTATGGGTGCCATCACTGCCGGCCTGCTCTCAAAGGACGATCTGCTGGAATTTCTTCGACACAAACCCAAAAATCTCGAAGTAGTACTGACCGGACGTAATCCTTCAGACGATATTATGGAGCTTGCCGATTATATCTCAGAGATGAAATGTCTGAGGCATCCCTATGAGCGTGGTTTTCCGCCACGAGAGGGCGTTGAGTACTAGTCTGTACAAGCATAAACTCAGGCTGCTGACAGCAGTTTATGAAAGATTGCATGCGATATCTTTCATATGTTAAAATAGGGCGCCTGAACAGTCAGATCAACGACGCGATCCTTGCTCCTGTGGGCAGGGATCGTTTTTTACAAATAGGAGGAGCCTGATGAACGCATATTTGATTCTTGAAGATGGTACCGTATTTACTGGTGAAGCCTTCGGGGCAAGGCGTGAAGCGATCTGCGAGATCGTATTCAACACAGGTCTTACGGGTTATCTCGAACTGCTGACGGATGCTTCTTATGCCGGCCAGGCAATTGTCATGTCCTCACCCGTCATCGGCAACTACGGTGTATTTGTTGAACATGGCGAAGCAGACAGACCCTGGGCTGAGGCGCTGATCGTCCGTGACCTGACACATCTGATCCATGACCCGCGCTCAGCAGAGGATCTGGATGAGTACCTGACAAGAAATGATATACCAGGCATCAAGGGCATCGATACACGCCAGCTGACGCTGCGTCTGCGAGAGCATGGAACTATGAATGGCATGATCACTCAAGATGAGTCCTATGATCTTGACAAATGTTTAGCAAGCATTAAGAGCTGGAGCAATCACAGACCAGTTGAGCGCGTCAGCCGCAAGACTGAAGCGGTTTTTCCTGCCGGTGCTATCGGCAGAGTATACCGCGATGAAGATATTGATCAGGAGCTTTTGAGAAAACTGCCTTCTGAGTCTATGCAACCACTTGGCTATCAGCTAGATGAGAGCATCGGACAACGCTTCCGTGTGGCTATGCTTGATTTCGGACTCAAGCAGAATATTGTCTGGAACCTGACCAGACGCGGTTGTGAAGTCACTGTTTATCCCTGGAACACACCGATGGACAAGATTATCGCCACGGCACCAGATGGCGTAATGCTCTCGAACGGCCCTGGCGATCCGATGGATTGTGCCGATATCCTGCCCGGTATCAAGCAGCTGCATGATTCAGGGGTCCCTACTTTTGCCATTTGTCTTGGTCATCAGCTGATGGCTCTGGCCACCGGCGCCAGTACGAAACGCTTGAAATACGGCCACCGCGGCATCAATCACCCGGTCCAGGATATTGAGACCGGCCGAGTCTATATAACCTCTCAGAATCACGGCTATGTAGTTATTGATGATACGATCGACAGCTCAGTCGCCGAGATCAGTCATCGCCACCTAAACGATAATTCTGTCGAGGGTCTGCGTTATAAAAATGGTACAGTCAAAACGGTACAGTATCATCCGGAAGGCGCACCGGGACCTCTGGATTCAGATTATCTCTTCGACGAATTCATGAATATGATGGTGAAAGACGTATGACTTCAAGCAATAACGGGATAAAAGGACTGCTGCCGCCAAGTGCCGGAGCAGGTGACCGCATTCGAGCTCATGCAGCCATAGCGCTTGCGAAATTTTTAAAAACAGGGCTGCGCATAGCCGGTCGTGCCGGTACGGCGCTGCCTGGCAAATCAGCACTCAAGTTGCAGCCGAAGCTTCTGCCGCTGCTGACTGAAAACAGACTTGTTTATTTGGTCACAGGCACCAATGGCAAAACAACGACAGTGCGAATTCTCTGTACTATTTTGGAAGAGCAAGGCTATAACGTCATCACCAATCCATCCGGGGCCAATCTTGACTCAGGACTGACTACGACCCTGATCGATCACAGCAAGATTCTTAAGAATACTCCAGACAATAAACTGGCGATCGTGCTTGAAATAGATGAGGCGTTTTTTGCCAAGCTGGCCGGCTCACTTAATCCGACCGTCATTGTAGTCACGAATTTCTTCCGCGACCAGCTAGACCGTTATGGCGAGCTCCAGCATACAAGAGATCTGATCGCCAGAGGTCTTGATCAGACAGAGGCACAGCTTGTACTCTGTGCTGACGATTCGCTCTGCGCTTCACTGGCCAGAGGCCGCGAACAGCGCAGCCATTTCTTCGGAATGGATACGAGCGCGATGCAGCCGGGAAAAGCAAGCGGCGTCCTCGAGTCAGGCTTCTGTACCTTCTGCGGCAGCCGTTACGAATACAAATCAACAGCCTATGGACATCTCGGAGATTTCATCTGCCCATCCTGCGGTTTCGCAAGACCTCATCCGGAGCTGCTCTTCACAGCAGGTGCAGATCCGGACGGACTGGTCCAGGCGCAGCAGCTTAATCTTAGTAGAATAACAGCTGATGGCCAAGCTCTGAGCGTACAGGCCAGACTCTCGGTACCCGGTATCCATAATGCCTACAATGCTTCCGGCGCAATCCTGGCTGCTCTGCTGGGTGGCTCCGATCTCGACCAGCTGGCCCAGGCACTGCCCATGGCCTCGGCGGCTTTTGGCAGGATGGAGCGTTTTGCTGTTGGTAAACGTGAGGTCAGCCTGATCCTGGTCAAGAATCCCGTCGGCATGGACAGGGCACTTGAATTCGTCCTCGCTGCTGAAGATTTCGGCAGCTGTATGATGCTGCTAAATGCCAATGATCCCGACGGCAGAGATGTCTCATGGATCTGGGATGTCGATTTCGAAGACAAGCTGCCACAAGGCAGGATCGGTATCTCCGGAATCAGAAGAGCTGATCTGGCACTTAGACT
>JAAYFZ010000327.1 GCA_012727965.1 Clostridiaceae bacterium | reverse complement strand
TGGTGATTTCACAGTATGTTTAATGCGTGATGGTGAGCTCTTCCAGGTAGATCCCGTTGCTGATCAATACAGCAAAATGCCGGATATCTGGATGGGTGTTCTTCATCAGAGTACAGTTGAACTGATGGAGGGAGATTATTTTCTGTTTCTGCCACCTTCGTTTTTTGATGTTGTTTCAGCTGAGGAAACACAAACTATACTCAACGGTATGCAGCAGCTCTCAGTGAAGATTAATGAGCTTGTTGATTTAGGCCGGATCAGAGGCTATGAACTTGATTCTTCATGGATCGCTCTGCAAGTGCAGAAAATAGAATTCGATACAGCTCAGGGCCCCTCATTTAAGGATAAACTAGCCGGTTTTGCCGGTTTGTTCAAAAAAACAGATCCTGCTGAAGCGGCGAGACTGCGAGCAGAGAGCTCTAGCTTAAGACAGAAGTCGCCAATGCGCGGCAATTCAATAAATGATTATAGCGATAAACCTTATCAGCCTGGAGACAGCCCAGTACCAAGAGCAGACGATTATCAGCCGACAGAGGCCGAGATGGCAGCTGCGGCCGCAAGAGCTAGTATGCGCTATGGTAAATCAGGATATGAAGAAGATATTCCTGAGCAAGCAGCAGCTGCTGCTGATGAATTTGGTCAAATAAATAATCGCAGAAGAAGTGTAACAGCAGAAGCTCGCAGCAAGGCCAACCAGAATACGAAATTGTTTGCTATATGGCAGGGCTGGCGCAGAGAGCAGAAGTGGCTGGCTGTTTTACTGGCAATATCTGTTCTGATTCTGGCAGCCTGGGGCATATCTTCAGCACTTAACAAAGGTGATGATCCTGCTAGTACGACCACAACTCCCAGTTCAGCTGCTGTGGCAACGCCGACACCAATTCCACCAACAGAGACAACGACACTGGCGCCTGTTGAAACCAAACTTGCTGTCGTAGCCAGAAGTCTGAACTTCCGTGAGGCACCAGGTACCGAAGCTGGACTGATCACAACATTGAGTGAAGGTACTGTTGTCACCAAAATAGAGGATGCTGAAGAAGGCTGGATCAAGGTTAGATTGGAAGATGGCAGGGAAGCATATGCTTTCGGAGAATATCTGCAAGAGGTGCAGGAGGAGAATACTGGCGATAGCCAGGAGTAAGCTTGATGAAAATTAGATTTGACTGTCATACTCATACCATTGCCAGCGGGCACGCATATAGTACTTTGGAAGAAAATATCAAAGCTGCAGGCACAGCTGGACTGAACGGATTGGCTGTTACTGATCATGGGCCTGCCATGCCTGGTGGTCCACACGATATTTATTTTATGAATCTCAGATCATTGCCAACTGAGCATTTAGGTGTGAAGCTTCTCAGAGGCATAGAGGCAAATATTATCGATTATGAAGGACAGCTGGATTTGCCTGAGTATCCGCTGAAGAATCTTGATTTCTGCATAGCTAGTTTTCACGAAATCTGCATTGCACCAATAAATGAACAGACTCATACTCAAGGATGGCTGAACGTGATCAAGAATAAATACGTTGATTTGCTCGGACACCCTGGAAGAGGCCGATTCCCTTTTGATATCAGAACAGTTGTACAAGCTTGTGGCCAATACAATAAGGCTATAGAAATTAACAATCATACTCTTAACAGAGAAAATGATCGTGAAATATGCAGAGAAATTGCTATTGTATGCAAGGAGCTTCAAGTTCCGGTTATGGTTAACAGTGATGCTCATTTCACACATTCAGTTGGCGAGTTTAGTCGTTCTGTGAATTTGCTTGAAGAAATTGATTTCCCTGAAGAACTGATTGCAAACAGAAGTCTCGAATCAATGCGGGAGTTCTTAATCAAGCGCGGCAAAAGATGCCGCTGGGAATGAGCGAATTTCTTGTCTATTCTTCATTCTCTGGTCTGAAATACTCCAAATATTCCATGCAATATTCATCATTGCCAGCAAGTGATATACCAGCATGACAAAGCGATAGCAGTTCCTGGTCGAGCGGGTTCATGATCGCGCTGTCTAGACCCATGGCCATTGCCTGCAGCAGGAAGGCGCGATTTAAGTATTTTCTTGATGGTAAGCCAAAGGATATGTTGCTAAGTCCACAGGTTATATGAACCTGTGGATATTTTTTTCTTAGTTGATATATAGTATCAAGAGCTTGTTGTCCGGCATTACAGTCGGTAGCCAGAGGCTTAATCATTGGATCAAGCAGGATTCGCTCATCATTGATTCCTTGCTCTCGGAGTTTGCTGATGATTTGGTCAGCTATGTCCAGACGTTGTTGTACGCCCTCAGGTATATTACCGCCGTCCATAAGCAGTGCGATCAGGCTTGCATCATACTCACTGGCAATAGGTGCAAGTTTATTGAATCTCTCTGTTTCAAGTGTGATCGAGTTTATAAGCTGCTTTTTTCTCTGGAGTTTATTTAACATGAAACTGATAATATCAGGATCAGGAGAGTCGATGACATAGGGCAGCCCAGACCCTTCGGCAGCTTCTACAAGATATTGCAGCATTTCAGCTTCATGCTCAAGAAATGTCCCGGCATTGATATCAAGATAATCAGCGCCTACGGCAGCAATCTGTTTAGCTCTATTTCTTAGCAGATCAGTATTTCGATCCTGCATGGCCTGGTGAACATGCGGTATCGAACTATTGAAGTTTTCAGCAATTATAATCATTTTTTCTCCTCCGTTTGTTTAAATCTATTCATAAATTCTTTTATTAAATAGGCTCTGTTGAAAGGTGCAATCAGATAGAAACCATCTGCATGTTGTTTGACTTCAGCTGCCAGATCAAGAATTTGTTTAAGTCCTGTCTGTTCGGCCTCTTCTCTGGTCATATCTGGTCTGAAAGCATTAATTGTTTCCGCCGGTATGCGAATGCCAGGAACCTCCTGATCCATATAGGAAGCATTTCGGAAGCTAACAAGCGGCATCAAACCAATAAGTAACTTCAAGCCCGCAGCACGAATCGATGCTGCCAGCTGAGCCTTGTCATTATCCCAGCAGTAAACAGGCTGCGTAAGGAATAAGCTTGCACCGTTTTTTTGTTTTTCCAATACTCGCTTAAGCTCTGCTTCAGGTCTGCTGACTCCAAGGTCACAGGCTGCTGAGAGCAGTACAGGATCGTCTATGAACATATCTTTGTTAAGCTGTGTGACCAGGTCAAGCATACCTGTACTGCTTACATTAAATACAGGTTTTACAAATCCTCGATCACTCTCTGGCAGCCTGTCACCGGTAACCAGAAGCAGCTGCCGGATACCTTCGCTGTGGGCACCCATAATAATACTTATCAGGGCATTTACATTGCGATCTCTACAGGTTAAGTGGGGAAGCACAGGCATACCAGTTTCGCGATAGATTCTTGACGCAGCTACGATCGGATCAAGCTTAACCCTTGCCAGCGGCGAATCTGAAATTGTTATTGCATCGATACTGCTGTCCTTAAGTTCATGAGCAGCAGCCAATATCTTCTGCATATCACTATTTCTTGGAGGATCAAGCTCACAGACTGTAATAAACTCACCTTGAGCCAGCTTGTTGATAAATTTATCATCGATTCTTCTCTGAGTTGACTCTTCTGGCCTGCTTGTTTCAGTGCTGTCATCAGATCGGATGATTGATGGTAAGCTTGATTTCGCTTTTGATTGCATATCCGATGTTGATTTAGTTTTATGCAGAAGCATGTTCAATTCATTAATATGTAACGGTGTTGTACCGCAGCATCCACCAAGAATCCGCAATCTTGGATGCTTGAGCTCCAGAGCGCTGGACGCGAAGTATTCCGGTGTCGATCCGAAAACCATGCGCTGATTCTCGAGGCGGGGATAACCGCTGTTTGGCATCAGTGATAAGGGCTTGCCTTCCTCAGCGATCTTACTGAGGATCTGCCGGAGATGAGTTGGGCCAACTCCACAGTTTAGACCGAAAATGTCAATATATTCTATCTCAGAAACCAGTTGATCAAGCTCGGTCAGCGAGAGCCCTTTGCGCGTGAAACCGTCTGCAGAAATGGCAAAAGAAGCCAAGATAATAGCATCTGGTTTAGCCTTTTTTATCATTTCCAGAAGAGGAAGCATCTCTTGTATACCGGCAAAAGTCTCGAGAACGAATAATTCAGCACCTTCGACGATAAATGCATTAACTGCAGACTGCCATGCAGGCAGATACTGCTCTGGTTCAAGACCATAAACAGGGCCGAAATCTGCGCCTATTAAAATAGGATGATCGGATTTACTGCCAGCAGCTTTTGCTATTCTGAAACCGGCAGCTGCCAATTCGCCGATTCTTGCAGGATCCTGACAGGATTCTGTATTCAGCAGAGCGAAGGTATTTGTTCTGATCAGTATTGCGCCAGCTTGAATATAATCGTAATGGATCTCACGAATTATTACTGGTGTATCGATATTGTCATTCTCACAATCAGCCAAAGATTTATGATATTTGTTGACATACCATGTGCCCATAGCTCCATCTGCGAGAATAAGGTCAGAATGACTTAAGAATTCAAGTGTCTTGCTCATATGACCCCTCCTGAAAGATAATTTTATCATCATGTCACAAATAGTCAAAACGTTTATCGAAATAATCTTGTTATACTCATGTCAAGACTATTTCATAGCTTGATAAGCCTTGTCATATTGTCGATAATTAGGGGTAGACAAAGCAGACAAGCTGTTGTAAAATCATTTAGCGGGTCGGCGCTGAAGACTCGCAGGTGTAGTTCAATGGTAGAACTTCAGCCTTCCAAGCTGATAGCGTGGGTTCGATTCCCATCACCTGCTCCAAAATGCCGATCTGCGGGATGAATTTATTCATCCCCAACATGGGTCTATAGCTCAGCTGGATAGAGCAACAGCCTTCTAAGCTGTGGGTCGCAGGTTCGAATCCTGCTAGGCTCACCAAAACCGTTCCTATATGGAGCGGTTTTTTTGTCTGTTTGGGCTTGTACTCGGGCTGTGTTATAATAATTCGGCGTATTCAAATATATTAGCAGGAGGAAACGAAGACCTCGATTATGGTTGTCATTTTAAGGCAATTATTGTTTAGTTCAGGTCTTCGGCAGCAATGATGGTAAAAAGCAAAGCTTATGATAATGACAGTATTTCTTCACTTAAGGGTGCGGACAGAGTCAGGCTCAGACCAGGTGTTATATTTGGTTCTGATGATCTTGAGGGCTGCAAGCATTCATTCTTCGAGATTCTGTCGAATTCGATCGATGAAGCCCGAGAAGGTTTCGGTGATACGATCGAAATCAGACGTTTCGCAGATGGCTCGATCGAGGTTGAAGATTTCGGTCGCGGAATCCCTTTAGATTACAATAATAAGGAAGATAGATATAACTGGGAGCTTGTTTACTGTGAACTCTATGCTGGCGGTAAATATACAAACAACAGTGGTGAACTTTATGAGTTCAGCCTCGGACTTAACGGTTTGGGTGCCTGCGCAACACAGTATGCTTCAGAGGTTTTTGATGTTACAGTCTATCGCGACGGTTTCCGTTTTGGCCTTCATTTTGAAAAAGGTGTCAATGTAGGCGGCTTGACAAAAGACCCTGTCCGTTCAAAAAGGACCGGAACTATTCAGCGTTGGCGGCCTGATCTTGATGTATTTACGGATATAGTTATCCCTGTTGACTTCTTTCAACAGACACTGAAGCGACAGGCTGTCATCAATGCTGGTATTACTTTTCGCCTTACTGATGAGGAAACAGGACTGACCGAGGACTTCTGTTACCCGGAAGGTATTCTTGGATATGTACGTGAACTGGATGCTGAAAAGGGTATATCCCTGCCGATCATCTTCGAGGGCAGCGGCAGAGGCCGCGACCGCAAAGATAAACCTGAGTACCGTGTCAAGGCAGCGATTGCTTTTTGCTTCAATAATGAAAACGCTGATATCGAGTACTATCACAATTCATCCTGGCTTGAGTATGGAGGATCTCCAGACAAGGCAGTACGCAATGCGATGGTGGCTGAATTCGACAAACAGATCAAAGCACAGGACAAGTACAAGGGCAACGAGTCCAAGATCACATTTAATGACATTGCCGACAGTCTTATCCTGATAACCAGTTCTTTTTCGACGCAAACAAGCTATGAAAACCAAACAAAAAAAGCTATCAACAATAAATATATCCAGGAATTTATCACTGAGCTGATGCGCAGCCGCCTGGAAATTTGGTTTATTGAGAATAAACAGGAAGCTGATAGAGTTATTGAGCAGATACTGATAAATAAGCGCAGTCGAGAAAATGCCGAGAAGGCAAGACTTAATATAAGAAAAAAACTAATGGGCAGTGTCGACATGATCAACAGAGTTAAGAATTTTGTTGACTGCAGAACAAGAGAAGTTGAACGACGTGAACTCTATATTGTTGAGGGTAATTCAGCTCTCGGTTCTTGTAAAATGGGAAGAGACGCTGATTTTCAGGCAATTATTCCAGTTAGAGGCAAAATCCTCAACTGCTTGAAGGCTGATTATAATGCTATCTTCAAAAACGACATAATTGTCGATCTGATCAAGATACTTGGTTGTGGTGTAGAAATTCAAACTCGTCATAACAAGGATGTCTCAGCCTTCGATCTCAACAGTTTGCGCTGGAACAAGGTCATAATATGTACTGATGCCGATGTAGATGGTTTCCAGATCAGGACACTCATCCTGGCAATGTTTTATCGGTTGGTACCTACTTTGATCGAAGAGGGTAAAATTTTTATTGCCGAATCACCTCTCTTTGAAATAACGCAGAAGGTGAAGAAGGAAGACAAGACATATTTTGCCTATAATGAGCGTGAGAAAAATCAGATTCTCGAGAAGATCGGCGAAGAAAAATGCCATATACAGAGATCAAAAGGTCTCGGTGAGAATGAACCGGAAATGATGTGGCTTACTACCATGAATCCGGAAACCAGAAGGCTGATTGAGGTAGTGCCTGAAGAGGCTGAGAAGACTCTTGAAGTATTTGATCGTCTGCTTGGAGATAATCTAAGCGCGCGTAAGCTACATATCGAGAATAATGGTCATCTCTATCTTGATATGCTTGATATATGATGGAAATGCATAGTAACTGATTTATTCCATTTCAGTGATAATTTATAAAAACTTCGCTGCCACAGGAGGCTGAAAATACGATATGACTAAACAAACAATGACTAGACAGCCTATTACAGATACTCTTGAACAAAATTATATGCCCTATGCCATGAGTGTAATAGTTTCGCGTGCGATCCC
This sequence comes from Clostridiaceae bacterium, assembly GCA_012727965.1. Taxonomy (GTDB): domain Bacteria; phylum Bacillota; class Clostridia; order Saccharofermentanales; family UBA5734; genus JAAYFZ01. The sequence goes on along the minus strand of JAAYFZ010000327.1, from coordinate 249 downwards.
CGAAATTGACGGGTTCAAACCTTCACACCGCAAGCTGCTCTATACCATGTATAAAATGGGATTACTTGGTGGTAATAGAACAAAATCAGCCAATGTTGTCGGTCAGACCATGAAGCTGAATCCACATGGCGACGGTGCGATCTATGAAACGCTTGTGCGTCTTACACGCGGCAACGCTGCCCTGATCCATCCCTGGATAGACTCTAAGGGCAATTTCGGTCGGACATATTCAAGAGATATGCAATATGC